>JANNYY010000259.1:0-7941 GCA_031410355.1 Chitinophagaceae bacterium
CTGAATTTGAAAAGCTTGAAAAAACTAATAATATTCCACCTTTAGGTAGTAAGGAACTAAAAGTTAGATTCGATGATTGGGTTGAAAGTGACCATACAATTGCGGATGAAATTATTAGGCCCCGTTTCCCTGATAAGTTCAACAACAACCTTATATTGAAACTTACATACTATGATGAAATAAGAAATGAACATATATCTTATGTTGAATTTAATGAAGGCGAAATAATCAATAAGAAAGTATAGTCCAATATCAATCCCTTTTACTCTGCAACGTAAACCCAAATGTACTTCCTACATCAATTTTGCTGCGCACATGTATGGTTTGCCCGTGCGCTTCTACAATGTGTTTACAAATGGAAAGGCCAAGTCCACTCCCTCCAACCTTGCGGCTACGGGCCATGTCGGTGCGGTAAAACCGTTCAAAAATACGGAGTAAATGTTCTTCGGCAATACCGGCGCCATCATCGCTGATCTCGATTAAGATCCTTGCGCCGTCAACTTTATAAAAGCTGCCTTCTATAGTGCCCAGTTGCTTGCCGTATTTAATGGCATTATCAACCAGGTTAATAAATACCTGTCGTATTTTTTCTTTATCGGCATAAACAGACAATGGCTGTTCGCAACCCTTTTTTATTACACATTTTATTTCTCTTTTATCTGCTTTAATAGACAACGTCTCATAAACTTCTTTTAAAAGTTCCTGGATAATAAAACTGTCTTTTTGTAACTGCTGTTCCCCGCTTTCTAATTTTGAAATGGCATCCAGGTCATCTACCAGGTTTACCAGGCGGTCAATATTGCGTGATGTACTTTGCAGGAATTTTTTATTAACATCAGCATTGTCCATTGCGCCGTTAATAAGCGTATCTACATAACCCTGTATGGCAAAAATGGGTGTCTTGAGTTCATGACTGAGGTTTTGCAAAAATTCTTTGCGAAAAGCTTCATTTTGCTGCAGCAGTTCAATCTCTTCTTTTCTTTGGCCCGCCCAGGTTTCTACATCTTCCCTTACTTCATCAATACTTTTTTGAGGTAAAATATTTTTATAATAAAACTCTTCTTTTTTACTGGCTTTGGTTTGATAAATAAATTTATAAATGAGTTTTATTTTACGATAGATAAAAGTTTGGAGTGTGTACAATACGAGGCCGTAAGAGCCAATAAAAATTACAACGAATGACAATAAAGCGATCCACCAAACAGGTTTAAAAACGAAAATACCGAACGCTATTGGTATAGACAAACCCAGTGCGGTTAAAGCAGATAATTGTTGTGGTGAAAAATTTTTTGATGCAGGCATGGTGAAGAAGCTGTTAGCTATTAGCCTTTAGCTGATAGCCAGACGATTTTGATTGCAAGTTAATATTTATTCCCCCGCTAACAGCTAATGGCTAATGGCTAATGGCTTTCTTTACAAATCAAATTTATACCCAACTCCTTTTACGGTAGTAATGCAATCAAGGTTTAATTTCTGGCGCACTTTACGAATGTGTACATCAATGGTGCGGTCGCCAACAATAACTTCGGTTCCCCAAACCTGGTTTAATATTTCGTTGCGGAGAAAAACCTTTCCGGGTTTGCCGGCCAGTAATGCCAGCAGTTCAAATTCTTTACGGGCAAGTATTATATCAGTGCCCTGGTAGGTAACAATATATTTTTCCCTGTCAATGATCAGGTCTCCTATCTGTAAGGTTCCTGTATCTTCCTTAATGATCCTTCTGAACAATGCGTTGACTTTACTAACAAGCACTTTTGGGCTTACCGGTTTGGTTATATAATCATCAGCACCGGTTTCCAGGCCCTTTACTTCAGTTCCTTCGTCGCTTAATGCTGTTAAAAATATGATCAGTGTATCATTAAATGCGGGTTGCAGGCGCAGGATATTACAAACTTCAATGCCGTTTTTACCGGGCATCATAATATCCAGGATGATCAGGTCGGGATTAAAACGCTTAGCCTCGTCAAGTGCTTCGTTTCCGTTTTTGGCTGTGGCAACTTCGTAGCCTTCGTTTTGCAGATTATATTGGATGATCTCCAGGATATCCGGTTCATCATCAGCAATTAGTATTTTTTTAACAGTACCTGGTACATTCATACAGTACAAAAATAGTCTTTACCTTTAATCAGGAACGTAGTTTGCATACTGTTTTGTATTATCAAATTGTTAACTGCAAAAAGTGCATTAACAATAAATTTCATCTTTAAAACAATACTTATGCAGCCCATGATGTATTTTTATAACACGGGCCGCTGAATTGAACTATGAAAAAATACTTATTACTCTGTTTACTGGTGATTGCTTTTATCCCTGTTTTTGCTTTACAGGATTCTGTTATTGTTCCCATATACCGTCAACTTTTTCACGATAAGATAAATGATGAACAAATTCAACTTGACAGGCTGGATGGCAAAATAGATGGCCTTATAAGAGCAACCCATAAATTGGAAATAAACCTGGCGATTACCGATGTTATGACCAGGAAGATAGATGAGTTTGAGAATTTTGTTGAGCTCAACAATAAACTTGCTACCAATAATCAAAAAATAAGGTATCTCACTTATATCGAAAACCTGTTAAGAGCTTTTAAATACAGCTGGCGTTCAAAAGAGTTTAACCCGGTTTATGCCCCGTTGCTGGTTGAAACCTTTGAAAAGATAATGAAAGGCAATATTGACAGTGTGAGTATGACATCAGCCATTGAACAGGCGCCCTACGAGGTTGGTAAAATATTGACAGAAATTTTTACAGAAAATCCCGGGTATGCCGAAAGTAAAAAGCAATTGTATTTAAAATATAGTTTACTGCACCCTGATAAAATCCTGCAATCAATTGAGCCTTACGCCAACGAACCTTTTGCCGATGCACTGGTTGTAAAAAGCTGTGAGATAAACCCAACGGCAGTTTATAATATTGCACAGGCACCCAATTCAAAATTAGGCGCATTGGTGCACCGCAATACCAATCCTTTGGTAAAAGCCGTTGTTGAGCTCAGCAAAACGCCTAATGCACTTTTGTATTTTCCATTTTTGGATGACCTGCTGAAAGGAAAAAAAACAATGGAAAGTATAAAAAAATATGTTGGTGAAGATGGGGCAGGATATGACACCGTTGGGTATTTTAAACTGCTGGTACAAACAGAAATTGACTATTTTAAAAGAATGACTTCGCCGGCTAAAGACACACCCATCGCTATGTTTGGCGCCAATAGCTTAAGGGAGGTTTTAAAAAACAAGGCCATTCAGCATTTTGTTACGCCCATAAATGAACTGCACGACCTCTCAAATATCAATACCCGCATGCGTGCAACCGATTCCTTATCGGCTGTTGACCTGTATTTTATGATGGTAATGAGCGAGAATGATATCTATACATCGAGCTACAAACACAGTTATGTACGTTTTATACAACGTTTGGGTAAAGAGCCCAGGGCCGATTCGCTGCTGCTGACCGTTCATTTCGATTTCTTTAAAAAGTTTATTAAAATGGCGGCCAATTATAATAAATTAGATAATTTTTTAAGCGTCATGCCCCCGGGTGCATCCGAAACTTTAATGCGTGGCTTTATTGCCAACCTCGATAATACCGGTAACCTGGAAGATGCGATTGATGTGGCCGATTCGTACAGCAGCATTACCGATAAAAAATTACAAAGTACCATCCTGGACTATGTAATAAAAAATGAAAATGCCTGTATTCAAAAAAATAATACCAGGGGAAAAACCATTTATGGATTATTAAAAACAATTTTTTTATCGGCTGATACCACAAATAAGATTGATCTAACCAGTATATTGGGCATTCCTTCTATTTATGAAATTGAAAACAAACAAATGCAGGACGACAGTGGCAGAATTATACAGCAGGTATATTGGTATGGCGATAAGGACGGCAAAACATTTTTCCCTTCTTTTATCAATTCCTTTTCAGCAAAAGAATGGACAATAACATCTAATACCGAATGGTATGAAATAAAATCGAAAAAAGGCAATGTGTGGGTTTATGCCAACCGCCCTTTGGATAATGATGCCAACCTTGATGATAGCGCACAAATACATTTAAACAATTACCTGGCCGAAAATAATCTGCAGCCTGCTGTGGTAGTTCACCGTGGGCATAGTTACTGGCTGCCAAGTACCATTAAACGAATGGCGGGGAATGCAAAAATTGTTATGCTGGGCTCCTGCGGCGGTTTTAAAAATTTAAATGATATTATTGAGGTAAATCCCGAAGCGCATATCATATCTACCAAAGAAATAGGCGCCGGCGATATTAACCGGCCCATCCTTAATTATTTAAATCAAACATTTGAGTCGGGCAGTAAATTAGTTTGGAAAAATATGTGGGCTACACTCACAAAATTATTTGCATCAGACCCCAGCAGTTCAATCCGTGAAAGCTGGGATGCTTATATTCCTCCCTATAAAAACCTGGGAGCCATTTTTTTAAAAGGCTATAATAATATGGTGCAGGAGAATTGAGCAGTAAGCAGTGGACAGTTGGCGATTGGCAGTTGGCGGTTGGCAATGCAACTACTAAATACCTAATTCTAAACCACTAACTCATAACACCAAACCCAAAACTCATAACCGCTTACCTTTACAAAATGGCTGTCAAACTAAAGTCAAAAAGAAAAATATTTAATTTTTCGCTCCTGCGCAGGGTATTTCATTTTGCTGCTCCTTATAAAAATAAATTTTATGCCTCATTAGTGCTGGCCATTGTACTTGCAGTAATTGCACCCGTAAGGCCCTTCTTAATTCAACTTACTATTAATGATGGTATAAAAGGAGACACCTCATCTCATTTTATAAATGGCCCCGGTGGTTTTATTATTGAGATCACTATTATTCAAATTTTATTACTGTTGCTGGAAACAGGCTTGCGTTTCTTATTTACATTTCTTACTGCTTCGCTGGGGCAAAGCGTTGTAAAAGATATGCGGGTGAGCACTTACAATAAAATTCTCCACCTCAATTTATCGCAGTACGATAAAACGCCCATCGGCACATTAACCACAAGAACCATCAATGACATTGAATCTATCAACGATATTTTCAGCGATGGTTTAATACCGATCATTGCCGATCTGTTGTCTATAATTTCTGTATTGAGTTATATGTTTTATATTGACTGGCAGTTAACATTGGTTTGCCTGGCACCTTTTCCTATTTTAATTGTGGCCACTTATTTTTTTAAAGAAAGTGTAAACAGGTCTTTTATCAGGGTACGTAATGCAGTTTCAAATTTAAATGCTTTTGTACAGGAACATATTACCGGCATGGCCATCATACAAGCTTTTGCTGCCGAAAAAAGAGAGTTCAAAAAATTCAACACTATTAATAAAGAGCATCGCAATGCTAATATCAGGGGCATTTTTGCTTACTCGGTTTTTTTTCCCATTGTGGAATTGGTTATGGCTTTATCAATAGGCTTACTGGTATGGGGGGCCGCAAAAGATGTGGTGAGGCCTGAGCAGGCAGAAAAAGTAGCGGGTGTGATCACCGCGTTTATTCTTTGCCTTAATTTATTGTTCAGGCCTTTGCGGGTTATTGCAGATAAATTCAATGTTTTGCAGATGGGTATGATTGCCGGGGAGCGTGTGTTTAAAGTTTTGGATAATGAGGACACAACAATAAGTGAAGGCAATGCAACAACTGAACATATAAAAGGCAAACTAGAATTTGAAAAGGTTTGGTTTGCTTATATAGATGAACAGTATGTTTTAAAAGACATCAGCTTCACTATTAATGCGGGCGAAACACTTGCCATTGTTGGTCATACCGGCAGCGGCAAAACATCTATCATCAGTTTACTCAACAGGCTGTACCCCGTTAATGACGGCATCATAAAAATTGATGATACCAATATCAAAGATTTCCATCTGGATGATCTGAGATCTAAGATCGCTGTTGTATTACAGGATGTTTTTTTGTTCAGCGGTTCCGTAAAAGATAATGTTACGCTTCGCAACCCGGCCATAAAAAATGAAGATGTGGTACAGGCTGCAAAAATGATCGGGCTGCATGATTTTATTATGCAACTGCCCGGCAATTACGATTATAATGTAATGGAAAGAGGCGCCACACTTTCATTGGGCCAGCGGCAGTTACTTTCTTTTGTAAGGGCATTATTGTATAACCCTGCCATATTAATTCTGGATGAAGCCACTTCTTCTGTGGATACTGAAAGTGAAGCGCTGATTCAATATGCTATCGAAAAACTGATAGCAAACCGAACTTCTATTGTTATAGCTCATCGTTTATCAACCATACGCAAAGCCAATAAAATAATAGTGCTTGATAAAGGCGAAATAAAAGAAATTGGCAGTCATTACGAACTTTTGGAGAAACGTGGGTTTTATTATCAATTGCACAAAATGCAGTTTGAAAAGCAGGAAAAAGTGCTGTAAATTAGCAATATGCCTGATATACCAGATAATATCCCCGAAAACACTCCAGAAGGTGCGACTGAATATTTGCTGGACTGGATGAAAAAATGTAAGGAACAATTTCGTTACAACCCGGAAGCATTTCAGTTAAAAGAGCCTGGATTTTATATTGGTGGGATGAAATTAATGCCAGGTGATACCGTTGTGAATGATAAGAATAATGATTTGCCTTATATTATCAGAAAAGGATGCTGTCAATAGATTTTTATACTTAAACAGCTAAAATCCATACTGCCCATTTACTTTTTACCATTTCATCCCCTATCTTTGCGCCAAATTACAGGTATATTATGTCATCAAAGAGCATCAAATCAATACTGGTAGCGGTTTTCAGCTTAAGTTTAGTGTTTTTTTCAAATGTAACTTTTGCTCAACCTGAACATAAAGAAGAACCTGCCAAAAAAGCAAAGATTTTTGATGCCAACGAAGTTATCTTCGGCCATATCATGGATGCCCATGAGTTCCACTTTTTATCTTACAAAGGCTCCGATGGACAGGAACATCATGCAACCATTCCCCTGCCGGTTATTTTATACTCAAAAGAGAAAGGATTTTCTTGCTTCATGTCATCAGCTTTTCATCATGGCCACGAACCCCATGATGGGTATGCACTGTTGACCAATGAAAGGATTGATGAAGAAAAATTAGACCGCAATAAATATGCAGCAGGTAAAATTGTAGCAGTTGATGAAACGGGAAAGATTAACGAAGCCGCTGCTGTGTATGATATTTCTCTTACCCGTAACGTGGTACAAATGTTACTGGCACTTACTTTGCTGGTTATCATCCTCATAAGAGTTGCCCGTAAGTATGGCACCGGCCAGGGCATAACCACAGCCCCAAAAGGCATGCAAAACACCATGGAAACCATCGTAAACTTTGTAAACGATGAGGTTGCCAAACCAAACCTGGGTGCAAAAAGCAAAAAGTACCTGCCTTACCTGTTAACGGTTTTCTTATTCATTCTTATCAATAACATCATTGGTTTAATACCGGGTACCGCAAATGTTACCGGCAATATTGCCTTTACGTTTGTATTGTCAATTATTTCATTTGTAGTGATCTTATTCAGCAGTAATAAACATTACTGGATGCATATTATTAATCCGCCGGGCGTGCCGGGATGGGTAAAAGTTATTTTGGTACCGGTAGAGATACTGGGCATATTTACCAAACCATTTGCATTAATGATCAGGTTATTTGCCAACATGGTGGCGGGTCACATTCTCATCATCTGTTTAATATCACTCATCTTTATTATGGCTGCATTAAACCAGTATGTTGGTTGGGGCTTTTCGCCTTTCTCCATTGCTTTTACCATTTTTATTTATTTTATCGAGGTATTGGTTGCTTTTTTACAGGCCTTTATCTTCACCATATTAACAGCAGTATTTATTGGCCAGGCTTTCGAAGGTGGCCATTCTGATACGGATCATCATGCTGATGCAGTAATTATTTAAATCAAGTTTTTTTTAACCAACATAAATTCA
>JANNYY010000260.1:0-4011 GCA_031410355.1 Chitinophagaceae bacterium
GATATCATGACCGGGTTTGGTTGTAAAGTGCTGGCATTTGATATTATAGCCAATAAACAAATGGAAGAAAAAGGAGTTGAGTATTTACCATTAATAGATCTGTTGAAACAGGCGGATGTGATCTCGCTGCATTGCCCTTTAAATGAACAAACTAAGCATATTATTAACGCCCATACAATTAACATGATGAAAGAAGGCGTAATGCTCATCAACACCAGCCGCGGCGCATTAATTAATACCGCAGATGCAATCGAAGCCCTGAAAACAGGGCGTATCGGTTATTTAGGATTAGATGTATATGAACAGGAAGAGACTTTGTTCTTCAATGATCTCTCCGAAAATATTATCCAGGATGATCTTATTATGCGGTTATTAAGTTTCCCTAATGTACTTATCACATCGCACCAGGGATTTTTTACAGAAGAAGCTTTGGTACAAATAGCCCAAACGACAATAGATAATATCAGTGATTTTGAAGCTGGCTTACCATTGAAGAATGTGGTTATGTAAAAGAAAAGCTGAACTGAATAGAGGCTACTCAAAAAGATCATCCCGTGGAAAGAGATAATAACAAAACATAATTAAAGTTCAATAGCATTACCACTTTTGAACGGAGTCCCGCCTCAGGCGGGACCACATCTGCCCAATCAGGGTTAAAAGGCCCGTCCATCAAAAAAATTCCTTTTTTTTAAAAAAACAACGTAATATTGCTACTGAGCCGGACTGAGAAGAGACTTTCAAGCAAATAATCATCAGCCGTTCACGATCCATCAATATAAATTCTCAAACACTATTTCAGACTTTAGACCGGATTTTTGAAGAAAATCATTTTTCATTATTTATGTACGACATTTCACAACTGAACGACCTGCTCGTTCCGGAGTTGCAAGACATTGCAGAACATTTAGACATCTCCAACGCAAAAAAACTCGTTAAACAGGACCTCATTAATAAGATCCTCGAAAACCAATCTATTATGGACACCGATAAAAAGAAAGATGGCGAAAAGCCAAAACGTAAGCGGATAATTAAAACAGCCGAAACAGAAGCTCCGGAACCGGTTGCTGCTGCAAAACCAAAAAAACCAGAGGCCGAAAAGAAACCTTATAAAAAGCCGGTAGAAGAAGAGGAAGAAGAGATGGATGTGCAGCCTATTACTGACCAGGAAAGTACCATTCCTGCAGCCATTGCACAAATGCTGGCACAGGAAGATCAGCAGGAAAAGGAGCAGGAACCTGAAACTGATATGGATGATGAAGAGGAATCGTTTCAGGCACCAGCAAAACAATACAACCAAACCAGGCAACAACCTGCATTTAATATAGAATTTGACGGCGTTATTTTAGGCGAAGGCGTTTTGGAAATGATGGCGGATGGATATGGATTTTTAAGAAGCAGTGATTATAATTATTTATCATCGCCTGATGATATTTATGTTTCGCCAAGCCAGATAAAATTATTTGGTTTAAAAACAGGCGATACGGTTTATGGCAGTGTTCGCCCGCCAAAAGAAGGCGAAAAATATTTTGCTTTGCTTAAGGTAGAAACTATTAATGGCAAATCGCCGGAAGAAGTAAGGGACCGTGTACCTTTTGATTATTTGACGCCACTGTTTCCTTTTGAAAAATTAAATCTTACCACAAAGGCAGATAATTACAGCACCCGTATCATGGACCTGTTTACGCCCATTGGTAAAGGACAACGTGGATTAATTGTTGCCCAGCCAAAAACGGGTAAAACCATGTTGCTGAAAGAACTGGCCAATGCCATTGCAGAAAACCATCCGGATTGTTACCTGATGATTGTGCTGGTGGATGAAAGGCCGGAAGAGGTTACCGATATGGAACGCAGTGTGAAGGCAGAAGTAATTGCATCAACATTTGATGAGCCTGCAGAAAAGCACGTTCGGGTAAGTACCATGGCTCTGCAAAAAGCAAAACGTTTGGTTGAGTGCGGTCATGATGTGGTGATATTGCTGGATTCGATAACACGTTTGGCAAGGGCGCATAATACTGTTGCGCCATCAAGCGGTAAGGTATTGAGTGGTGGTGTGGAAGCAAATGCCATGCAGAAACCCAAACAATTTTTTGGCGCTGCCCGTAAAATTGAAAATGGCGGATCATTAACCATTATTGCTACAGCACTGGTTGATACCGGCAGTAAAATGGATGAAGTTATTTTTGAAGAATTTAAAGGAACCGGTAATATGGAATTGCAACTGGAACGTAAATTATCGAACCGCAGAATTTATCCGGCTATTGATATTGTTGCATCATCAACCAGGCGTGATGACCTGTTGCTTGATAAAGATACCTTTCAGCGCATGTGGGTATTACGTAAGCACATGGCCGATATGAACCCGGAAGAAGCGATCAATACCTTGTTGAAAAATATGAAAGGCACAAAAGATAATGCAGAGTTTTTAACATCAATGAACGGATAATTTTATAATGAATAATTGAAAATCAGCCGCCGAAATTTTCGGCGGCTTTTTCTTTTACAAAAAACATAATTATACTACCCAATAACATAGAGGCGGCACCAACCATCATAATATAATTAGTTTCGCCGTTAAAATAATGTTTATTAAACCAGGATAATAAAAAAGCAGCTGTTATTTGTGGTATTACTACAGAAAAATTAAATACAGCAAAATAAGTAACCATTTTTTCCGCCGGTGCAATACTGCTGATTATGCTGTAGGGTATATTACCGATACTGCTCCAGGCTATACCAATAAAACTGAATGAAAAAAATAACAGGTATTTTTCTTTGATGATGAATAGCAGTAATAACCCGAAGCTGCCACTTAGTAAAGCAAAAGCATGAAGAGTTGTCTTAGAAATGTATTTTAATATTTTGGGTATTGCAAACGCCAGGAAAGCAGCCAGCGTACTGTAAAAAGCGAAACAAAGGCCTACCCATGTGGTACCGTTTTCAAACGCTGTACTTTCTGCATCTGTTGTTTTAAAAATGTACCGGGTAATTACCGGGGTGGCATAAATCCAAAGTGCAAATAACGCCAGCCAGGTAAAAAACTGCACTACAAATAGCGGTAAAAGATGTTTTAATATTTTTATCATTGTAATAAATATAGTTTACTTTTTTGTTTGTGTAACTTCGGGTGAGTATAAAATGCCCATACAAAAAATAAACATAGAAGAATTTTTAAAACTGGCAAAGCAAACTCCTGTCCTGGATGTTCGCAGCCCCGGTGAATATAACCATGCACATATACCAACGGCATTTAGCTTACCCTTATTTACTGATGAAGAAAGAAAACAGGTTGGTACCGCTTACAAACAACAAAGCCGCGAAGCCGCTATAAAAATTGGGCTTGATTATTTTGGGGTGAAGATGAAAGGAATGGTTGAAGAGGCAGAAAGCATAGTTGGCAGTAGGCAGTGGGCAGTTGGCAATCAGCAGGCTGCACAAAGCGAACTGCCAACTGCCAACTGTGTACTGATTCACTGCTGGCGTGGTGGTATGCGCAGCGCCGCAGTAGCCTGGTTATTGGATATGTATGGATTTAAAGTTTATTTGCTTGTGGGTGGTTACAAAGCTTACCGCAAGTGGGTGCTTGCACAATTTGAAAAAGAATACAACTTTAATATTGTTGGTGGTTATACCGGCAGCGGAAAAACATTGTTGTTACACGAATTGAAAAAGCATAACAAAATAATAATTGACCTGGAAGGATTGGCAAACCATAAGGGATCGGCATTTGGAGCCATTGACATACCGCAACCAGTGCAGGAAATGTTTGAAAATATACTGGGTGAATCTTTGTTCGTTGTTGGTTGTTCGTTGACCGAAGAGAACGGCTCCAGTACGAACAACGAACAACAATCAACGGTCATCTTTTTAGAGGACGAAAGCCAGCGCATTGGCAACCTGCAGATACCGATGCCGCTTTGGAACACGATGCGTAAGGCACCTGTATTTTTTATGGATATTCCTTTTGATGAAAGGCTGGATTATATTACCGGGGATTATGGTAAGATAAAAAAA
>JANNYY010000261.1:0-2832 GCA_031410355.1 Chitinophagaceae bacterium
CCTGGAAGTACATACCCAACTGCTTACTAAAAGCAAATTATTTTGTGGCGATAGTGCAGCTTTCAGTACAGATCCCAATACGCATATCAGTCCCATTACACTGGCGCACCCCGGCACTTTGCCTAAAATGAATTCAAAAGCTATTGAATATGCCATTAAACTCGGCCTTGCATTAAACTGCCAGATTGAACAACATAATTATTTTGCCCGCAAAAATTATTTTTATCCCGATTTACCCAAAGGTTACCAGGTTTCGCAACACACCACCCCTATTTGTAAAAATGGATTTGTACCGGTAAGGGTTGCAGATACAGAAAGAAATATCCGCCTTAACCGTATTCATCTTGAAGAAGATGCCGGCAAAAGTTTACACGATGTTGATGAAAATTATACTTGCATTGATTTAAACCGGGCCGGTGTGCCGCTGCTGGAAATTGTAAGCGAACCCGATATGCACAGCAGTGATGAAGCGTTTGCCTACATCACCGAATTACGCAAATTAGTTACCTGGCTGGGCATTTGCGATGGCAATATGGAAGAGGGCAGTATGCGTTGCGATGCCAATATTTCCATACGCCTGCAGGGCGATACAAAACTGGGCACCCGTGTAGAAGTTAAAAACCTCAACAGCATCCGTAATGTAAAAAGAGCCATTGATGTGGAAGTGGAACGCCTGATTGCATTGGTTGAAAACAACGAACCAATTATACAGGAAACGCGTAGTTATGATGCCGGTAACAACAGCACTTTTTCTTTACGCACAAAAGAAGATGCTGATGACTACCGTTATTTTCCCGAACCCGATCTTACCCCATTTCAAATAACAGACGATTATTTAGTTCAGGTAAAAAACGGGCTTCCCATTTTACCCAATGCTTTAAAAAAGCGTTATACAGATGATCTGCATCTTTCGGAATATGATGCATCGGTGCTTTGTGATGATAAAGATCAGTCAGTTTATTTTGAAGAAGTAATTAAGCATACCAATAATTATAAAGCTGTTGCCAACTGGTTGCTGGGGCCGGTTAAAAGTCATTTAAACGACAACAATATTACCTACAAAACATTTTCTTTGCCTGCAGAAAATGTTGCAGTATTAATTGGATTGGTAGATGCAGGTAAACTTAATTTTGGCATCGCCTCCACTAAAGTATTTTCTGCTTTGTTGAGTCAACCTGAAAAACAACCGCTGCAACTTGCAACAGAACTGAATGTAATACAGGAGAGCGATGGCAACTCCATTGAGCAATGGGTGGATGAAGTGATTGCTTCCATGCCGGATAAAGTAAAACAATATCAATCGGGTAAAAAAGGGTTGCTGGGTTTATTTGCGGGCGAAGTAAAAAAACGGAGTAAGGGTAAAGCCGATATGCAAATGGTAAATACAATTTTAGAAAAAAAATTAAATGACCAATAAATGAAAAAAATATTTTCGGCCGTAGCTGTTGTTGTTATTTTATTTTCCTGTAAAAACGGTGAGGATAAAAAAAAATTTACGATTGAAGGAGAATTAAGATCTGCAACGGATCAAAAGATTTACCTGGAAGAATTATTTTTTAGTGAGAAACCGCCGGAAGTGCTGGATACGGGTGACATAAAGAACGGCAAATTTACTTTATCTGCAATTGCACCGGAGGAAGGTTTATACCGGCTTCGTACCGAAGATAGTGCAACCACAGCATTATTTATTAATGAAGAAAGCAAAATAAGCTTTACAGGCATTGCAAAAAATAATGACCTGGCAAGCCGCACATATAGTGGCGCTGCAAACAGTTCATTAAAAAAATTGATGCAGTACATGGATAGTGTAAGTATTTTGGTCTCCAATAAAAACAAATTGCTCACCGGTTTCTCTACTGCAGGTGTAAAGGAAACTGACAGTGCATTTATGGCTGTTTTAAAAGAATTTACTGCCTTAAACGATGATTTTACCAGCTTCAGTTTTGCGTATGCCGATACGGCTAAAAGCCCCATAGTTTCTTTATTTGCTGCAACCATGGCACCTGTAGAACTCAGCAAATTTGAAACACCGTTGACCAAACTTGTTAAGCGTTTTCCAAAGCACAAAGGCATTGCCGCAGCACTTGCATATATTAAATCACAGGCTACAGTTAAAACCCAGCCGCAACCAAAATCAACTCCATCAGTTGGGGATGTTGCTCCTGAACTTACGATGAACGATGTAAATGACAAGCCTTTTTCATTAAGCCAGTTACGGGGTAAATATGTATTGATAGATTTTTGGGCAAGCTGGTGCGGCCCCTGCCGTGCAGAAAATCCAAATGTTGTTGCAGCTTATAACCAGTTTAAAGATAAAAATTTTACCGTGTTGGGTGTGTCTCTTGATAAAAGCAAAGATGCCTGGTTAAATGCTATAAAAGAAGATAACTTAACCTGGCAGCATATAAGCGATTTAAAATATTGGAGCAGTGGCGCTGTTAGTTTATATGGATTCGATGGTATTCCCTACAATGTTTTGATTGATCCGCAGGGAAAGATAATTGCAACAAATTTGAGAGAAAGTGCATTACAAAGTAAACTGGCAGAGATTTTAAAATAAATTAATAAAATACTCAGTTTGATGCAGCATCCCAAAATTTATTTTATTTTACCTCCGGTATTTCTTATAAAAAAAAAGACATAATAAAAACTCCAATCAAAATAATTGACTGGAGTTTTTATTTTAAGTTCAAAAAATATTACCAGCCCGGGTTTTGGGCATAATTTGTATTTGTTTGTAATTCACTTAAAGGTATCGGCCATACAAACCGGTAATCACTGTAAGGAAATGCAGCAATTGCTGTTGTATAGGTTGCACTACCGGAGGTACAG
>JANNYY010000262.1:0-2989 GCA_031410355.1 Chitinophagaceae bacterium
CATGATCACTCATCAGCAAACGGTAAATACCTTCCACCAAATCATCAACATAACAAAAACTGCGGGTCTGGCTGCCATCGCCAAAAACAGTAAGGTCCTCGCCACGAAGTGCCTGGCCAATAAATGCAGGTAATGCTCTTCCATCATTCAGCCGCATTCTTGGTCCATAGGTATTAAAGATACGTACGATCCTGGTTTCAACTTTATGAAAAGTATGATAGGCCATGGTAATGGCTTCCTGGAATCTCTTAGCTTCGTCATATACACCCCTTGGCCCAACCGGGTTTACATTACCCCAGTACTCTTCGTTTTGCGGATGAACCAAAGGATCGCCATATACTTCACTCGTTGATGCCACCAGTATTCTTGCATTCTTTGCTTTTGCAAGTCCCAGGCAATTATGTGTACCCAGCGAACTTACTTTTAAAGTTTGAATGGGGATCTTTAAATAATCTATTGGGCTGGCAGGCGATGCAAAGTGTAAAATATAATCGAGGTTACCAGTTACATGAATGAATTTAGAAACATCGTGATGATAAAATTCAAACTCCTTTAATTTAAAAAGATGTTCAATATTTTTAAGGTCGCCTGTAATTAAATTATCCATGCCTATCACCTGGTAGCCTTCTTTAATAAAGCGGTCGCAAAGATGTGACCCTAAAAATCCTGCTGCACCTGTTATGAGTACTTTTTTAGCCACGTATTAACTGATTAACTTGTTAACTGATTAACGGTTCTTCTACCTACACTCACATAATGAAAACCTAATTCCTCCATCTTGTTCAGATCAAAAAGATTTCTGCCGTCGAAAATTACTTTATTTTTTAACAGCGATGCTATCTTATTAAAATCAGGGGTTCTAAATTCACTCCACTCGGTTGCAATTACCAATGCATCTGCATCAATCAAAGCATCATACTGGTGTTCTGCAAAATTAATTTTATCTGCAAGTAAAACTTTTACATTGTTCATTGCTTCAGGATCGTAAGCAGTAATTACTGCACCTTCCTGCAATAATGCTTCAATGATAGATAAAGCCGGAGCTTCCCTTATATCATCTGTATTAGGTTTAAAAGACAAACCCCAGATAGCAATTTTTTTGCCTTTCACATCATTATCGAAATAGGTTTTTATTTTAGGTACAAGGCGTAATTTTTGTTTCTCATTGATCTCCATCACAGCCTCCAGGATCTTAAACTCATAATTTACCTCACCGGCAGATTTTGCCAATGCCTGCACATCTTTTGGAAAGCAACTGCCGCCATAGCCAATGCCGGGGAATAAAAATCTGCGGCCGATCCTTTCATCGCTGCCAATGCCTTTACGCACCATATCCACATCTGCACCAAAAAGTTCGCAAAGGTTTGCAACCTCATTCATAAAAGTGATCTTTGTTGCCAGGAACGAATTGGCCGCGTACTTGGTAAGCTCTGCACTTTTTTCATCCATGTAAATGATCGGGTTACCCTGGCGTACAAAAGGCAGGTACAGATCGTTCAATGTTTTTTTAGCTCTTTCAGATGTGGTGCCAATTACTACACGGTCGGGTTTCATAAAATCATCAACGGCAACACCTTCACGTAAGAACTCCGGATTTGATACCACATCAAAATCTGCAGTTGCGTTTTTTGAAACGGCTGCATGCACTTTATCGGCAGTACCAACAGGTACCGTGCTTTTATCAATAATGATGACATACCGGGAGATTATTTTTCCCAGGTCATCAGCCACACCAAGTATATATTTCAGATCGGCGCTTCCATCTTCGCCGGGCGGCGTTGGCAATGCCAGAAAAATAATTTGTGCATCAACAATGCCTGCTGCTAAAGAAGTAGTAAAATGAAGCCTGCCTTCTTTTTGATTACGAAGAAAAAGTTTTTCCAGGCCAGGTTCGTAAATAGTAAGTTTGCCCGAATTCAATTTATTGATCTTTGTTTCGTCAATATCAACACAGGTAACTGTGTTTCCGGTTTCTGCAAAGCAGGTACCTGTTACCAATCCAACATAGCCTGTTCCAATTACTGCAATTTTCATTAGGTTATTTGTTAATTGTTATTCGTTAATTGTTATCTTTTTTGCCGGCATCTTTTGCTTTTTTGAGGTAGTTAATATACCCATTTAAAATTGCCAGGCATTTATTTATTTGTTCTACTGAGCTTGTCGAAGTACTGTTGTCTAATTCATTTACTGAAATATAACTTTCTTCTTCTGCAATAATTAAATGATCAATTGTTTCCTATAATGAACCCCTGCTGATCCTGCAAAAATGGATATTTTCCTGATAATTAAACCTGCCGTAACCTTCAGCAATATTATTTGTAACTGACCGCAGGCACCTTACCATTTGATCTTTTAATTTGTATTCTTCGTGCTTTGGAAAATTCTCAATGATTGGCTTTAATTCCTTTCTTAATAAAACTGCTTCCTTCCAGCAATTCAACTCTTCAAATGATTTTAAGTTATCCATACTATAAAACTATTAACAAATAACTATTAACGGTTCACAAATTCTAAAACCTTACCTGTAATAAATGTTTGTTGTTCATCATCCAGTTCTGTATGTATGGGCAACGAAATTACTCTTTCAGTTAACCAGTCTGTAATTGGCAAATCAAAATTGCTGCCGCCAAATGCATCAAACATTTTTTGCCTGTGCGCAGGCACCGGGTAATAGATCATATTGGGTACGCCATTATCTGTAAGAAATTTGCTTAACCCATCACGGTCCACCTCATTTAAAACTAAAGTGTATTGATGAAATACATGTTTATTATTGCTGGCTCTAAATGGAATTGTTATTGATTTATTTTCTGCAAAAGCCTGGTCATAAAAACCTGCTGCTTTTCTTCGTGCTGCAATGTATTCATCTAAATGAGTCAATTTTATGTTTAAAATTGCTGCCTGCATAGCATCCAGCCGGCTGTTGCAACCTACTACATCATGATAATAGCGCTTGCTTTGCCCGTGCGATGCGATCATCCTTAATTTT
>JANNYY010000263.1:0-46143 GCA_031410355.1 Chitinophagaceae bacterium
GAAATTTAATGGCCAGATCTATCCCGTTATTTGAAGCACTTGTAGAAAATGACATGCGCAAAGACCACCATTATTATTTTGGCCAGTTGGGCTATGCACTAAAAGATCAAACTATTGCTGATTGGGAAAAAGCATATCAAAATTTTACTACCGCCATTGAAATAAGAGACAATAATGATCCTGAATATTTTTATGAATTTAACCGTGCTATATGCAAAGTATCACTCGATGCAAATATCCAGTTATCAAAACCTTCTGAAACAGCCATACAGGATTTAATTGTAAGCGACCTGGCCTATGCAAAAAGAGGAATTGGCAATAAATTTGAAAATTTGATCAACGAAGAAACAGATAACAGGAATTTAAAAAAATGGCTTAACCTGAATAAAATTAATTACCAGGATCTATAGAACCAGAACCATGACTACTTTTAACAGAACCGCAACTGAGAATGAAGATTTTAAAGAGCTGGTAGCCCTGCTGGATAAAGACTTAAAAACCAGGGATGGCGATGAACATACCTTTTATGCACAGTTTAATAAAATAGAAAACATACGTAGTGTTATCGTTTGTTATATTGATAAAAAGCCCATAGGCTGCGGTGCGTTTAAAGAATATGGGCCGGGTAAAGCAGAAATAAAGAGAATGTTTGTGCTGCCGGAGTACCGTGGGCAGGGCATTGGGCTTAACATTTTAAAAGAGTTGGAGTTATGGGCCGCCGAATTAAATTATCGCGAATGTATTTTAGAGACCGGCAAAAAGCAACCGGAAGCGATCGGCCTGTATCAAAAGGCAGGATATAGTGTCATACCAAGTTATGGGCAATATAAAAATATTGAAAACAGTGTATGCATGACAAAAATGATCTCGTAAAATAGCATTTGCAAATCTACTTTCTCCCGGCAGCAATCATTCCGTCTCGCACGGTTAAACTTCACTGTTTTAATTAAGAATTATTACGATACCCACATTTTTTTATCTTTATTGTTTAAATATCTTTACTTTTAAAAATAATTCTTCAAACCACAAAAAACTACATTATGAAAAAAACGATCTTGCTGCTGCTTACTTTAATTAGTCTTAAGGGATTTACCCAGGAAATAAGCAAGGAATATGACAGGATTGGCAGAGTTACCAAGGGCATTGCCCTGGTCTGGAAAAATGGACAGGTGGGCATGATCAGGGCAAATGGCAAAGAACTGGTTAAACCCCAGTACGATAAGATCGGCAATTTTGGAAATGATGCCATTGCCGTTACTACCAAAGATGGAAAAGTAGGATTGATCAATATGGAAGGCAAAGTGATTGCCCCCAATATCTATGAATCGATCGCCCCCTTCAAAGGCGCATATGCCATTACCAAAAAAGATGGGCTTTACGGCATGATCAACAAACAGGGAAAAGTGGTCATTAAAAATGAATACGAAAAAATAAAACTGGGTCGGTACGGCGACATAAGAGCTACAAAGCAGGGCCAGGAAATAATGCTGGATATAAAGGATTAAGAATACAAATACAGTTCTGCAAAAATTATACAAATGCATGTTAGAGATAGCATGCTTTTTTATTTGAGGCCGGATGTTTATTTTTACAGGGTTAAATTGAAACCGGTTAATGTTTTAAGAGCCGTGATGATCTTATTTCTGGCATAATTATTATTGAAGATTACTAAATACTGTTTTAGCATTCGTTTAATGAAACATCATTAATAAAGTAAAATAACAATACTGCATTGCTTAGTTTTATGATTAAATATTTCTGGCTTTTAAATCCGCAATAAAAAAATGGACGATCAGGAAATTAAATTTTCTTCGGCTGAAAAACTTCAGTTTTTGGCAGGCGGTGGCGAAATGGGCCGGCACATGCGTATAAAAGACTGGAGCAAAACCCCTGTTGGCGATCCGGATACCTGGCCCCAGAGTTTACGCACTACACTAAGCATTATTCTAAATTCAAAATTTCCCATGTTTTTATTTTGGGGAGCCGATCTTGTTTGCTTTTATAATGATGCATACAGGCCCAGCCTGGGTAAGGAAGGGAAACACCCCGATATTTTAGGCAGCAAAGGAGAAGATTACTGGCCCGAAATATGGCATATTATTAAACCCCTGATTGACCAGGTTTTGGGAGAAGGCCTTGCCACATGGAGCGAAAATCAACTCATTCCTATTTACCGGAACGGAACATTAGAAGATGTTTACTGGACCTTTAGTTATAGCCCCGTACTTGATGAATCGGGTAAACCTGCCGGTGTATTTATTACCTGTGTAGAAACTACTGAAGCAGTAATAAACAGGAATAAACTGGATGAAGGTAAAGATCAGTTACAATTTGCCATTGAATCTGCTGAACTGGCAACCTGGGATTTTAATCCTGCCACAAATAAATTTACGTCTAACAGCCGTTTAAAAGAATGGTTTGGTTTGCCCACGCAAACGGAAATTGAACTTCATCATGCTATGGATGCAATTGCTGAAAAAGACAGGGGTAGAATAACAGCGGCTATTCAAAAAAGCCTCGATTACGCTTCGGGAGGCAATTATAAAGAAGAATACAGCATTATCCATCCTGTTACACAAAAAGAAAAAATTGTACAGGCAAAGGGTAAAGCCTGGTTTAACAATGAAAAAATTGCATACCGTTTTAATGGTACAATTCAGGATGTAACAGAACAGGTAATAGCCAGGAAGAAAATAGAGGAAAGTGAAATACGCTTTAGAACCATGGCAGAAAACTCAGATATATTAATTGCTGTAAGCGATGAAACAGGAAAAGCCGTTTATTTTAATAATGCATGGGCCAAACTTACAGGAAGGCCAACCCAGCAATTACTAAATTTTGGGTGGGCCGATTTAATACATGAAGAGGACCGGCAGGGTTTTGTAGATATTTATTTAAAAGCACTTGAAAAACAAGAATCCTGGACAGGAGAATTCAGGATATTAAGCAAAGAAGGAAGCTATAAATGGATACTTGCAAAAGCGCCGCCACGTTTCAGCATGGATGGAAACTTTGAAGGCTATATCAGCAGCAGTATTGACATTACTGAACGAAAAGAAGCTGAAGAAGCACTAAAAGCAAGTGAAAAAGAATTCCGCAATTTAGCCAACTCTTTACCCGAACTGGTTTGGACAACAGATATAAATGGTAAACAAATCTTTGCATCAAAACGCTGGAAAGAATTTACAGGGCTTGACCCTAGTGATGAAAATACTTTTGCAGCCATCACGCATCCGGATGACCTGGAGAATGTAATAAAGGTATGGACGGAAAGCCTGCAAACAGGCAATTCTTATAAAACAGAATTAAGAATAAAAAGTAAAGAAGGTGAATACAACTGGTTTTATGCAATGGGAAATCCTGTGAAAAATGAAAAGGGCGAAATTGAGAAATGGGTAGGCGCTTTTACCAATATCAACGACCAGAAAAAAGCTGAAGAAGAATTGGTAACTGCAATTCATAACAGTGAAGAAAGCGAACAAAGATTTCAGGCGGCTGTACATGCTATTGAGGGAATTTTATGGACGAACAATGCAAAAGGAGAAATGGAAGGCCCGCAACCTGCATGGGAGCAACTTACCGGGCAAAACTATGAAGAATACCAGGGTTATGGGTGGGCAAAAGCTATTCACCCCGACGATGCACAACCTACTATTGATGCATGGGAAAAATCTGTGACGGAAAATAAAAATTTTATTTTTCAACACAGGGTTCTTAAAAAAAATGGCGAATACGGTACATTTTCTATCCGGGGCATTCCATTATTTAATAAAAACGGAACGGTTAGAGAATGGGTTGGTGTTCATACTGATATTACCATTCAACAAAAAGCATTTCAAAAAATAGAAGAGAGCGAAAAAAGATTTAAAAAAATTGCTGATCATGCACCGGTATTGATCAGGTTAACGGGTGTTGATAAACTTACCTCCTGGTTTAATAAAGCCTGGTTAAGCTTTAGGGGCCGTACCATGGAAGAGGAATTAAATAATGGGTGGAGAGAAGGATTATATCCTGAAGACGTGCAAAAATTTCTTGACATTTATAATGCCGCATTTGACAACAGGCAGGAATTTTACGTAGAGTACAGGCTTAAGCGCCATGATGGACAATATCGCTGGATATCGCATCATGGAGCCCCCCGTTTTACAACCGACGGAAACTTTGAAGGTTATATTGGAGCCTGCATGGATATACATGAACAAATCATGTATAAAGACCACCTGGAAGCCAATGAAGAAAAATTAAATATAGTGATAGAGGCCAGTGAACTGGGCACCTGGGAACTGGATTTAAAAACAAAACAGCCCACCTATTCCGATCGTTATCTTGAAATACTGGGCTATCCAAAAAACAAAAAGCTATCGCATGCCGAATTGCTTACACATTTACATCCGGATGATCTTTTTGTAAGGGAAAAAGCATTTAAGACAGCAGTTCAAACAGGTTCATTGTATTACCAGTCAAGAGTTTTGTGGAACGATAATTCGGTTCATTGGTTTGAGGCAAAGGGAAAAGTATTTTATGATGAACTACACAAGCCGGTAAAAATGATTGGCACCATCCGGGATATTACTGATGAAAAAAAGTATAACCAGGACCTGGAAGAAAGAGAACAAAAATTCAGGATACTGGCAGATTTTATGCCCCAGTTTGTGTGGACAGGCGATGCAAAGGGAAATTTAAATTATTTTAACCAGGCAGTATATAATTATTCGGGGCTTAGTGCTGAAAAAATTGAAAAAGATGGCTGGCTGCAGATCGTTCATCCTGATGAACGGGAGGAAAATATAACCGCCTGGATAAAGGCAGTTACGGAAGGAAGCGATTTTATTTTTGAACACCGCTTTAAAAGATATGATGGAATTTACCGCTGGCAATTAAGCAGGGCCATACCCCAAAGAGATAGTAATGGCAACATTCAGATGTGGGTAGGCACCAGTACAGATATCCAGGACATTAAAGAACAGGATCAGCAAAAAGATTACTTCATAAGCATGGCCAGCCATGAACTGAAAACACCCGTTACGTCAATTAAAGGTTATGTACAGATCTTACAAAGTATGTATGCTAAAAGTGAAGATTCTTTTCTTCAGAATTCGCTGAAGGTTGTTGACAAACAAATTATCACACTTACTAAACTGATCTCCGAACTGCTGGATATTTCAAAGATCAAATCGGGCGGACTGGATTTTGATAAAGAAGATTTTGAAATAACCGGCCTGGTATATGAAATTGTGAATGAGATCAAACATATTAATCCGGGTTATAACATTCCGGTATCAGCAACTGGTAAAGTAATGGTAAATGGCGACCGGCACCGGATAGGCCAGGTATTGATAAATTTTTTGACCAATGCGGTTAAGTATGCCCCGCATTCCAATACAATTCATGTTACCAGCGTGGTAGAAAATGATAAGGTAGTTATATCGGTAGAAGATTCAGGCATTGGTATCAGCAAAAAAGACCAGGAAAGAATATTTGAACGTTTTTACCGGGTAGAAGGAAAAAATGAAAAAACATTTCCGGGTTTTGGCATCGGGCTGTTTATTGCATCGGAAATAATCAGGAGGCATAATGGAAAAATCAATGTAATAAGTGAACCCGGCAAGGGATCAGTTTTTTCTTTTTTATTGCCGGTTAATGTGTAAACATTTATGTATGAATGAAGATAAGCCACATATTTTGATCATTGAGGATAATGAAGACATTATGAACATGCTTACAGCCATGCTCCAAATGAAGGGATATAAAGTTTCTACCAAACTGGATCATTTTGATATAGAATCTTCAATAAAAGAACTTGCTCCTGATTTAATTTTAATGGATATGCTTTTGTCGGGTTTTGATGGCCGGGAAATTTGTAAACTGCTTAAAGCGCATCACGATGGGTTAGCTAAAATTCCGGTAATTATGATCTCGGCACATCCAAATGCAAAAAAAGAATGTTTAGAAGCGGGTGCCGATTATTTTTTAGAAAAACCATTTGACATGGATGTGTTTTTTAAAGTGATTGAAAAAGCTTTACAGGAGACAAATTAATTTGTTGCATTCCCCCCCAAAAAAAAATTACAGCTCTGCAGCAATTTTAGTTTTTGCCGTTATTTTATTTTTAAACCGGTCCTTCAGTTTATTGATGGGCTTCTCAATTAATTTCCAGGAGAGTATGCAAATCAATATTAAAAAAGAAAAATGCTGAATAAATAACCAGGCTGGTTTAATTACCCCCGGTATTGCTTTATTATAAAGCAGGTCAATATTCCAGGAAGCAAATTTGTTGATTATCCATCCCCATAGCTCAGGTATAAAGAGATGGTATAGATAAACCCCATAACTGATTTTGCCGATGCGGATAAGCCATTTATTATTGAGGATGAAATTCACAAACCGGTTACTATTTTTAAACATGCAATAGTAAATTATTGAAATAGCCAGCAATGCATGAACCGTACGGTTGGGTAAAAAAGAGTACTCAAAAACACTAGCAATAAATAACAATAAAATAATTATGCATATCCATTTAAATTTTGGTTGTACCTGTTCAATAACATCAGGCCGGTAAGCTATAACCCACGACAGCATTGCACCAATAGCAAATGCATCAAAGCAAGCAGGGGTAAATATTTGAACCCAAAAATCATTTGTCTTAAAAATATAATTCGAAGAAATACCTGCCACGATAAACAGTACAATTAGATAGGGCAAATATTTTTTATTGACCAGGATGACGAGCCAGGGCCAGAATATGTAAAATTGCTCTTCCACAGCAAGCGACCATAAATGTGCCAGCCGGGCAGGAAAAAACTGTTCAGCATAAAATAAATAATTGGAGGTATAGGTAAAATAATAAATGCCGTCTTCTTTAATGGCAGGATCATTTATTATCCAGAAAATAATCAGCAACAGGTAATAAATTGGAAATATTCTAAGTGTTCGCCTGATATAAAAGTTCCTGAATATTGTTGATTTTTTAAGTCCCTCTTCTTCTGACTGGATTTTAGCTCTTAATAAAATGCCGGTAATAAGAAACCCGCTTAGTACAAAAAATATATTTACCCCAAGTGGCCCATTGGGTAAAAAATTAAGTAGTCTGTTTTTGCTAAACCAGTGATGAACAATTACCAACAATACCGCTATAGCCCTGATGCTGTCAAACTGGGGTACATATTTATTTGTATTGTGCCCAGACCGGTTTGCAGTATCCACTTTCTTATTCCTGTTCGTGTAATAAAATAATAATAAGGGAACAAACCCTGCAAGGAAAATAAAATAACCCGGTCGTAGAATCCCTGGGTCATTAAAATTAGTGATAAAATATTTTCTGTCATTTCCACCAGCATCCCATATAGCTGTAGTGTTTCCATTTTTATCTTTTGTTTGAACCATCCAGTAATTCAAGATAGTATTGTAAGGCAATTTTAGCTTTATGGCATATCGGTTATTCGATGTCCCCATTTTAGTATAAACCAAACTATCTTTTTCAACGGAATTCAGGGGCCAGAGATCTTTGGGGGGCATTTGCAAATAATTAATTCCCCAAGCCATATATACTTCCGAAGCAGTGTTTGAAGTATAGCTGATTTCCTTCTCAATTATTTGCCTGCTTTGAATCTGTGTACTTATATAATAAGCCACGTAGCAGCAAACGAAAATTGCCAGGTATGGAAGAGCCTTTTTTAAAATAGTGTTCATATAAAACGGGGAGGCCTTGTTAAATATTTAAATTAACCTGCTTAGCATCGAACCAATTACTTTATCTGAATGAAAATATGCTTCAGCCAGGTCCCTTGCATAATTACAATGCTTTGCATATTCACTATTTATTATTTCAATAGCTTCCAATGCAACAGCAGGAGATTGGAAGGCAAATAATCCTTTACCTGTTTCAATAACCTGGGAGAATCCTGTATCCTGTAAAACTACCGGCCTCCCGCTGGCCAGGTACCCTGCACTTCTTTCACTGAACCATCCGCTGTTGCTAATAACATACCCATGCTTGGCAACACTGAATTCCCCTTTGGATTGTTGCAGGTACTGCTGAAAGCTTTCTGCTGTAAGCGTAGCGGAAAGCGGGTTAACTATCTTCCATCCTGCATTTTCTAATTTCTCCAGAGGCGTTGTATCACCGCCAACTGCCAACTCAAAACCTTCCTCCACTTTTTTCGGCAAATCAAAGTAAGCATCAAAAGAGGCTGATTTCATACCGTAAATAATGCCATTATATGGCCTGGTCTTATAACTGTCCCATTGCATTACAGTCGTCCAGTTTGCGCCAACCTGCGGTTCTGTAATTTTCCATGCATCTAAAAAAACGGGCTGGCGTGTTGGTTTCCAGTTAAAGCCGTCATCAGGAATGCTGCACCCCTCCTTCCCAAAATTTTCACCAAAAGAAAAATAATGCGTATGGTTTTTTGCTATGTTCCTGTATCGTTCATTTTCAATATGCCTGATCTGGGTAAAAGCCGGATCAGTATCAATTAAAATACGGGCAGGTATTTTTGCCCACCAATCCCTTAAAGGATTAACATTGGAAATATTGATAACCATTTCAGCAGTCCTGCAAAAATCCATCACCTTATTTTTATCCATGCCAAACCAACAATTGGTATGCTCATCATAATAAGCCCAGCTATTTTCAAGTTGATGGTTTTTAAATAAGGCCGTAATAAAATTGATCCCGTAAGCAGGGTCAGTAGTGGTTTCAAAAATTTCAGGATCATAGCAGCCGGGATAATTATCACTGTCTTCTAAAAATAGTACCTGGTGCCCCAATTGCCGCAGCCCAAGCACATATTGTAAGTAATGCCAGCACAACCCGCCCAACGGGCCACGAATGATATATCCTAAAACAACGATCCTCATAAAAATTATTATTATTTAAACACAGCCCGCCCGTTTTGCCAAACTTAGTAACTCTTTGTATACTTTCCTGTTTTTTAACCATTGTCCCAGATCAAAATCCCTCTCATGAGCAATCCATCTAAAATGAAAATAAATTGCGGCTAACAATAATCTTTTTTCAAACAACTCCTTTGAAAAAGTACCAGCGGGCCACCGAATGGATATATATGCCTCTTTAGCCTGCTCTGCAGCAACCGCTTTCCAGCCATCGATCAAGCTTGCCAAATCAATTTCTCCCGCCCCTACTGCGGTTGACTCCCAGTCGATCGGATAAACTTTGTTATTATTTATCAGGATGTTTTTGGGATAATATTCTCCATGAATAACAGTGTTCATTCCTTCTAAAATATGTACGTTTTCTAGAAAATAATTACACATATTGGCTACCCATGCATATTTCTCGTCTGCCTCTTTTGCTTTGCCCTTAACCCGGTTCACCCATAAACAATAATAGTCCTTATCATAATTGATTAAAAAAGCAGGAGATCTTTGTTCATACAGATTATGAAAATGAGCTATCCACACAGCAGCTTCTTTCAGTAATTTTTCAGGTTCATCTGTTTCAAACAGGCGAACACTGTCCTGGAGATACTCAAGAATAAGAACGGTTTCATTGTTGTTTAAAAAAAAACAGTTACCATAAAATACAGGCACGGTTAAAGGTATATTACCAAGCACTTCACTATATACCCGGCATTCATATTCTACCCCTCCCCGATGGCCAAAATTGTTTGGCCCCTGTCCTCCTGAATATTTACAGAAAAGATTAACTACCCGCCCGCCCGTTAACTTACAGGTAATTATTTCAACAGGAAAAGTGCTTGTATCGATAAAAGCATTGCGGGAGATTATTTCAACCGGGCCGGGCGAAATTTCTCTTTTATATATCAAAGTTGATAAATGCTTTTCGAGGGCAGCAGTATCGGGTAATTTATTCATGCTTTGTATGATAAAATATTAGCCTGGCGAAAATTAAATACCTTCAAATGAAACAAGCTCAATATCAAAAAGAGCAATGGCTTCTTTTATACTGTTATCACATAAAGTAGCTGCTTCAATCTCCCGTTCTATCCTGTACATGGTATTGATATCGTTTTGTAAACCAGGATGACAGGCCAGTTCCGTAATGCCATCCGGCAATCCTGAAAGCGTTTTCTTCAGTCCTTCCACACTGATGGCAGTGTGATAAGCAGCACCATCTGATAATTGTCCATAAAAATCTCCGCAATAATTTACTTGCGTGCCGCACCTTCGCAGGATAATACCGAGCCGGCTGGCCAAGGCTGAAAAAATGGGCCGGATATTTTCTTTCAGGTGTACATGCTGATGAGAGTCCAGGTGGTCTGGCTGCCTGCCCACCAGTTCATAAAAACATTCCAGTTGTTTATTAATTTCCTGCTCTACTGCATGCACATCGTCCATAGGCACCACTTCATAAAGTGTATCCCAGTTTCCATCATTATAAATCCATTCACCCAAATCAACATGCAGCCCAATGCCCAAAGCTGTATTTTTTTTAGCGTATGCTGCGGCTTCCTTTGAAACAGGATACCTCACCATAAAACTTGCGCTTGTTACAATACCCTGTTCATGGGCCTTAATGATGCCCATGTTTATCCCCGGGGACTGACCAAAATCATCGGCATTTACTATCAACTTTTTGTTACCCATGAACTATGCTCCCAAATCATTTAAAAGTTTTTCTAAAACAGTTTCGGCTTTAAAATATGTTACTGCAATATCCCGGGCGGCCTCACTGTGTTTTTTATAATTGCTGTTGATGGCATCAAAAGCAAAAAGTATTTCTTCCATTGTGTTGAATGAAAACAAGCCCTCTCCTGTTGGGATGGTAACGCCGAAGCCGGTATCCTGGGTTATCACAGGCCGCCCTGCAGCAAGGTAACAGGCGCTGCGTTCGCTGAACCAGCCGCTGCGTAGCCGTATGTTCTGGTCTTTTGCAAAAGTAAATTCACCTCTTGAACTAATGATGTAATCCCTGTATTGCCAGGGGTCGGTTGTAAAGGCCGGTGCATCTGCCAATATCCATCCGTTTGAAGTGAGCACGCTGTATTCATCATCAGCTACACCCAGTGCAGGCACTACTGTGCCCGTGCTATGTTTAAATGTTTCGGGCTTTGCCAGGTTCATGGCAAGTTCAATGGGCTGGTTAACCCTTTTTGGCAGATCAATAAATTTTAAAAATTCATAGTGCTTGCTCCAGTAATAAGTTTCGCCATTAAATTGCAGGTCACGCCCGCCCTGCTTCCAGTTACCTACCGTTGTAAATTCTTTTTTAAGGGGGTCGCCACCCTCCCACATATTTACTAACACCGGTTGTCTTGTTTTGGCACGGAGCCTTGGCAAGGCCGGTATCGGGCAATCGGGGTTTCCAATATTTTCTCCATAACTAACAACATCATCATGTTCATCTATAGCAGCTATAGCGAGGGCATCCCCCTGTGCATATTTGATCTCAGGATATACCGGATCAGTGCCATAATAAACCAGCCTGCCAGTTTTTAATTCCAGGTATTTAAAAATAGTTGCACCAGAAATATTAAAAACAAGATCGGCGTCTGCGAGCAACGCTTCTGCCTTGATTTTAGTTAAGCCAAACCATTCTTTATTTTTTGAAAAGCTGCTGCGGTAAGCCCACCGGTCTTTCAATCCAAAACTTTCCGATACCTTTTTTAGATAAGGAACTGCATAATCTGCATTATCAACCCTGGTTTGCAAAACAGGATCGTATGGCCAGGTATCTGTTATTTCAAAATAAAAAACATTATGCCCAAGGCGTAACAGGCCCACAGCTATCTGCATGTGCATCCAGGCCATGCCTGCGTAAGGGTCTGATGCCAGGGTACCCACCACAATAATATTCAATCGCTTCATGCTGATCTGTTTGTGATTCATTTATTTTCCGGGAAAATTTATATTGTTTCAGAAGATGATCTTCAAAAAGTAAATATCAATGCACCGGTCATTTATGCTTTGTTTAAGAATGCTTTCTTTTTATCTGTTAAAAAACCGCTGGTATAATCACGAACAACATCCACCAACCGGCCATTTTCTAAATGCAGGACAAGGTTACAGGAACTGAGTGTATCCAGCCTGTGTGTGATCATGAATGTAGTCCGGCCTTCCATCAGGCGCTCCATAGCTTCCATAATCAGGGCTTCGGTTCCCATGTCGAGCGAACTTGTAGGCTCATCCAGGATCAATACCGGGGCATTTTTTATAAATGCACGTGCAATTGAAATCCGTTGCCGTTCACCACCCGATAACTGCATTCCCCTTTCTCCTACCTGTGTATTGTAGCCTTCGCTGGTTTTCATAATGAACTCATGGGCATTGGCTGCTTTGGCAGCTTCTGTTATTTCATTTTCAGTTGCCTGCGGCCGCCCATAACTAATGTTTTCTGCAAAGGTTGAAGAAAATAAAACAGGCTCCTGCAAAACCATGCTGAACTGGTCGCGATAATCGGCCAGTTTGTAATTTTTAATATCAGTACCATCAATTTTTATGATACCGGCAGACGGATCGTAAAAGCGGTTTAAAAGATTTATCAGCGTTGATTTGCCTGCACCTGTTGAACCCATGATACCAACCCGGTCGCCGGGTTTTACTTCGAAAGAAATGTCTTGCAAAGTGAGCGCATTATCACTGTAAGAAAAAAATACATTTTCAAATTTAAACTGCCCTTGTACCCGGGTCAAATGAACAGCGTGCGGATTTTCTGGTACTTCTTTCTTTTCATCCAACACCAAAAAAACCCGGTCTATACTGGCAACCGAAGATTGAATATCATTCAGGTTCTTGATGATGCTTTGTAAGGGGGCAAATATCTGGGTTATATAAGCAATAACCAGGGTAAGTTCTCCAATGGTCATTTTTCCTGAGTGAACAAAAATAGCTCCTGCGTATATAAAACCTGCCGAACCAATTGCCAGCAGCATATTTACAATAAAAGTATAACTGGCTGCAACTTTTGCAAGTTGAACCTGCCCTTTTACAGCATGATCAGAACGGCTGGCATAGCGTTCATTTTCATTATTTTCCTGGCCAAATGCTTTTACCACACGTAGTGCATTAAGCACTTCGTGAATTACAGACATGGCAACACTTTCAGCATCCTTTACTTTATACCAGTCTTTAATAAGCCGCTTAGTTGAAAGTTTGGTTACGATAATTAGTGGAGGTATAATGCACAACGTGATGACTGCAAACTGCCAGCTAATAAAAAACATAACGACAATCATTGCCAACAAGGTAATGGTAGATGTTGCCAGCGCCGAAAGCTGGGTGAGCAACAGGTTACGGATGCTCATGGTATCCCATTGAATGCGATACAAAGAATCTGATGACCCTTTTTTATCGTGGTATGAAAGGGAAAGCCTTTGCAGGTGATTAAAAAGCAGTGTCCTGAAATTCAGCACTAATTTTTCTCCTGTAAAAATAGACAGCAGCCATGAAATAAAAATGATGATGTTATCAACAAGTGCAATAAGTATTACGAGCCCAACGCTTATTAAAGCTATAGCTGTAAAATTAAATTCAAAATTGGGTGAAAAAAAAGCCCTGATGGCGGATGGAACTGGTTGTGACCCAAATCCGCTGTCGATCAAAAGTTTAAGTGCATACGGCTTTAATAAAGTAACCGGGATAACCAGGAGACTTAAAATAAATAACCAGACAATATGTGGCCAGTAAGGGCGGGCATGAACCAGGATCCTTTTTATAAGTTTGAAAGTTCTTTTCATTAAGCGGAGTTTGAAACCTGCTGCACAAGCGGGGTTCTATTTTTTTAAAACCCTGTTTACAAATTATGACCTGTAGGGTTAAGAATAACTTTTATTTTTTGCTTTCGGCAGCCTTGCCTGTAACAAAAACTGGAGAACCTTTTCCTTCATCAACCCTGTTTTATTGGCAGCTTTGTGGCCGGAAATTATATCTTGCGCAAATCCACGGTTCAGTTTTTCTTTAGAAAACGGTTTTAAATGGGCTTCCGGATTGTTGTTGCCCGGTTCCTTAAACGCCAGCTTCAACGTATTTAAGGAGCTGGCGGCTAAATAAAAAGAGCGTAAAACAACACAAAAAAATAAAAAAGCCACGATGACGCTAACAAAATAATATTTATCAACTGCAGCCAATACACTTAAGCCTGCCAGCAGAAAAGATACACAAAAAGCTGTTCGTGAAAAAAAAGATCTGCATTTAAACCTAAGCATCTGTTTTCCGCCACCATGTTCTTCAATGGTTAACAAACCCCTGCTTTTGGCGAACAAACCATTGCTTACTTCAATATCCCAATTGTCGAAATCGCCGCCACGCTTCACCCGGCTTCTTAATTGTATTAATTTCTTTTCTATTCCCAATAAATAGTCTTCAGCAGTATGCCATTCCTCTGACCAAAGCGTAAAGATGTGATAATTTAACTTGAATAAAAACTGGTAACCCAAACCCACGCCTTTTTTGCGCCAGGGAGTTAAACCGTTTGTAAACCTGCCGTAGAGCCTTGCCACCGGCTGAATTACGTGTAATAAAATAATACAGGCAATGTATTTGTAATTTTTCTTTTGAGATGCACGTAATGAAGAATTTCTTTTTGCACTTATAAATGCCTGCACAAAAACTATAGCTATTGATATAGCAAAAGCTACAAACATCCACAACAACGGGGCCCAAAAAAAACCAAGAAATCCCGACACTAAAAACAACCCGGAAAGCAGGTACCACTCCGGCATCAAAGGAATAGAATTTATAAAACTACCTGCTGGCTGGTAAACCGACTGAAATAAGGCAGTGCCCCAACTGCCGTGAAAGATCTTATCTTTTTTTATTTTTACAGGCAGGGTTAGCCCGTTCCCATAAATCCTGCCTGCCCAGGTCAGGTGCCCCAGGCTGTTGTATTTTTCCGGCCATTTTGTTTCCAGCAACGCTTCGGCTTTGCCATAACCTTTTTGTTGTTTCCAGTAAGCTTTTAAAGAATTTCTGCGATGATGCCAAACAACAGCCGACGGATGAAAACCTACTGTTCTGCCCGACTGTTGAATTCTCCAGCAAACATCCACATCATCACCTGCGGCCCGGTACACCGGATCAAAACCACCGATTTGCATTAATGCGTCTTTTCTAAACGACATATTGCAGCCCGGTACATGCTCTGCTATTTCATCTGTATCCAGTACATGTACGGGGCCGCCGGGCGAGTTGGCTACGCAGGTTGAAATGAATGGATCATCGTAAGGGGCAATATTAGGCCCGCCAACACAGGCATGATCAGTAGTAAGATAAGTATAAGCCAGATAAGGAAGCCAATGCCTGTCGGGATAGGCATCATCATCAATGTAGGCAATAATTTCACCGGTGGCATTATACATACCCGTGTTCCTGGCACTGCTTAAACCATGGTTTGATGTAGAGATTAATTTTACAGGATAGCGGCCTGCAATCTCCGGTAAATTATCTGTAGAACCATCGTTAACAACAAGCACATCAAAATTGGGATAATCAACCTGTAAAATGCCTTCCAGGCATTCCTGTATAGTTGCTGACCCATTAAAAGAACAAACAATTACTGTTATATGCGGCAGGGGATTGTTGTTTGAAAACGGAATATTATCCAGGGCGAGTGAAACAGCAAATAGCGCCGGCTTTGGATTACGCTGCCTGTCCACCAAACCAAAATCCCAGTCTTCAATATCAGCGCCGCCACGCCACCATTCATCTGTCCAGGCAAAAACAAACATACCTGCACAGCCTTTTGCAAACACGGTTTCAATTTGCCATGATAAAACTTCCGCCTGCTTGTCGGATCCATTACGGTAACTGTCTAAACCAATTTCCGCCAATATTAAAGGGCGGTCGCCGGAAAGATTATGCAGGCGTGCCAGGTATTTGCTGAGTTTTTCAGGAGTTTCCAGGTACACATTAAAACAATCAAAATCAAGGAAGCTGAGGTCGAGGTATTCTGTGGTAGGATAATTTACATAAGTCACCAAAGACTCCGGATCAACCAGTTTTACTGCTTGATATAATTGCTTTAAAAAATTTTCAACCCTTTTTTTGCCATACCAGCGAACTATGGGTGCAGGTATCTCGTTGCCAATGGCGTAACATAAGATAGCCGGATGATTGGCGCATTGACTCACGCCTTCTTTTACCCTCCTGATAATATCATTTTTAGTGGCCTCTTTATCAAGAAAGGCAATATGTTGTTCCCACGGAAGGCCGGCCATTATCCTGAGCCCGTATTTATAGGCAATATCCAGTAAATAAATGGGAGGTACTGTATAGGTTCTTACAGTATTGATACCATGCTTAATCATCAAAGCAAAATCCTTTTCTATTAAAGCAGGCTCCGGAAAATGAACTCCCTCAGTGGTTGGTTTAAATGTGCCGTACGTAACACCCTTCACATAAAATTTTTCCTCTCCGAGGAATAAAAATTTGCCTTTTACTTGAGGTTTTGAAGAATGGGGCGGCAAAATTTGTGTGTTATAGTTACCCATAAAAATGAATTTCATTTTTTTAAATTAACAAAATAATCGTTTATGGGGCAGTTTTTGGTAGGATAGAAGTAGAAGCAAACAACAATTTTACAAAAGAAAATCAGTAAAAACAAATAACCACAAGTATAATTTAAATGTGTATATAACACAGAAAGGCTTATACGCATACAAGCCCTGCCTAATAATCTCCTGCTTACCGAAGTTTTGCATTTCAAAAAATACAGATTATCGTTAACTCCGCCACTTCGCCGGGAGTACAAAATTATTCCCTTTGGTCAACCCCGCAATTTGGACGGTTACTTTATCAGAAAGTAGAAAATGGATTTGTTTATAATGGCATTCCTTTGGTAGAAATAAAATTCCTGGTTACTAATAACAAGGTTATTTCATTAATGATTCATGAACCTGATGTTACGGTAACAGCAATAAAGGTTTCTTAAAAAAAAAACCGCCTCAATCAATGAGACGGTTTTTTTACAATAATTGACTTAGCGTTGTATCACAATTTTTTCTGTTTGTACCCCCCCTTCGGCACTAACTACTTTAACATAATACAAACCCGAAGCTTTGGAACCTAAATTGAAAAGCATTGTATTTCCCTTCGCACTTACCTGTATATTTTTCTTTTCAATAGTGGCTCCATTTGCATCAACAATGCTTACTACAGCGAACGAACCTTGCAGGTTGTTTAACTGGAGGGTGAATTGCCCGTTATTAGGATTTGGCAAAACAGCTATCCCGATGGCCCCGGTCATGATTTCACTGATCATATTATCGCGGGATGTTGCATTATTGACTAACGAAAACGAACTGGTGCAGGGAACCTGTTCACATTTGCCCAAACGATCTCCCGTATGTCCCGAAAGATGTGCCGGTACAGCGTTTACACTGATGGACAATGTGTGTGCGTTACCTGGATTACCCGGAGGCACATGGCATACAAAAACTTTTTTACCATCGTTGCCATCCCGGATGTCAGTTACACAAATGGTAATAGTACAGGTAGTTTTACAGCCGTTTATATTGGTAACAGTTACGGTAAAAATATAAGTACCAGCAGTTGTAGGCGCAAATACGGGCGCTTGGCAAATGGTACAGCTTAAAGTTCCCGTGCCTACCCATGCATAAGTGAATGGAGACCCGCCGGTGGCATTTACACTAAGTGTTACGCTTTGGGGACCATAGCCCAGGTAGATATTGGTAGGGATTCCTCCTGTATAAACATTATTGGACGGGATGGCAGTGATCGTGCAGGATGGTACAGTTCCTAATACCGTCACGTTAGCTGTGCAGGTCTGTGTATTTCCATGGGTGTCTGTAACTGTTAATGTTACAGTATTGCTGCCGATATTAGCGCATGTAAATGTTGATTTGGATAAAGCCAATGTGACTGCACCACAATTATCTGAGCTACCATTGTTAATGTCGTTTGGAGTAATGGAAGCAGTGCCATTAGCCAGGGTTACAGTTGCATTTTTACAAAATGCTTTTGGCTTTTCATTGTCCGTTACTGTTACGGTAAATGTACAGGAGACAGATGGATTGATGCCATCACTTGCTGTCCATGTTACAGTGGTAGTTCCTTTATTAAGTATAACATTCGCAAGCGAACTTCCACTGCCGGTTGTTGCTCCACTCAATGTATAGGAAAGCGTTACAGGCGAGCAGTCGGTGGCTGTAGCGTTAAACTCTGTCCCCTGCACTTTATAAGTACATACACCGGGATCTGTATTGCGGCTGGCCGCTGCCGGGCAGGTGATTACCGGGGATCGATCGTCCACCACCACAACAGTAAATGAGCAGGTAGTTGAAACATTGCCTGATGCGTCAGTTACCGTAAGAACAACCGTATTGTTGCCTATCGGGAATCCACGGCCTGCTCCTAATGAATAACAACCTTGTGCAAGATTGAAAAACAGGTCGGGAAGAAACTTATTATTGTTTTGATCAAAATATTCTTCTTTCAACGAGAGACTTCCCGGACAGTTATCAGCAATACAAAAAGTGCCGCCACTTCCCTGGAAGCGACAGTCTGGCCCTGCACTACTTGTTGAGCCTAAGCAATTGTATACTGTCGGCCTGGTAACATCGGGCGTTTCATTAATAGTAAAGGATTTTGTTTCACTCACATTTGAAGCGTCTGTTACAATCACAGTATAAGTCCCTGCAGGCACCCCGGAAATATCCTGGCTTGGACTAGTAAACGAATTGGGACCCGTCCATGCATAAGTGTATCCGGGAATTCCACCCGTAACTGTAATGTCAACAGCCCCGGTTGTTCCCGGACAATGGATATCAGTAACAGTACCGGTAATAGTGATCTGCTCTACAAACTGGACGGCATCAATCCTTACCCGCTGATCGTTATTTGCAGCGCCCGTGCCGGCAGTAAAGCCCCAGTAAACAAACGGGTTGCCACCAAAAATATTTGCAATAAGGTCATACACAATTGTATGGGGTGTTCCGTCAAAAGTTACTGTAAAAGTTTTTGTTGCTGCAACCCAGTCAAAGATTGCGGGATGCCAGGCTCCATCTTCTATATTAGGTAAAATGAAAGGCAGTAAAAGACTATTGCCGTCATGAGTAACACTTCCATTTTTGTTTATTCCTAAATGATCGTCTGGAGGATCAGTTGCATTCTGCCAGGTATCAAACTCTACATCTAATGAGGGTGTAATTCCCAAGTAACCTATGCCTCCACCACCAGTTCCGGCATTAACACTCAGAGGCTGAAGTACGAAAGCAATTCCATCTGCCCCTGTGGCATCTTTTGTACCAAGGTATACCCGGGAAGAGATGGAAAAGTTATAATTCAAATTCAATTTGGTTTGATACCAAACGGAACCGCTCTGGCCATTTATAGCCGGAGTCAATTGATATTCGTTGCCACCAACGAAATTTGCACTTCCATTAGTTACATATTGCCCATTCACATAAAATAAACCGGCAAATAAAAAAAAGAAGAAAAATAATGATTTTTTCATACAGCGAGTTTTGAAAGTTATCTCCATGAAATACTCATAGAGATTAAAAATCCTGTTTAATAAATAAGCAGGCATTGAATAAGCATAGGCGTTAACGGAATCAGGTGTACTGGTAAAGGCTAAACACCTTTGGTTCATGGGGTAAGAATCAGCAGTTACAACCAGTCACGATTTCTGAAATGGGAAAATAAATTTATAACAAACAAATTGAAAATGCAAGCATGTTATGAAATAATTTTCAACTCCGTTTAAGTGACAGCCTGCAAGCTAGCACAGTCAAGTTTATATTCTGATTCAATAGAGCCAAAAGCCACGAGACCCGGGAGTGGCAGGATTTATTTGCCATGCCGGGCTGCCAGGTCGCTGTAAGATTTCCCTTAAGGTTTTCGAACCCGACACTGCTTTTACAACAATAAAAGTTCGAATATGGTTTCGGGCTTAAAATTTTAACATTTTAAAGCCACTTGAATTAACATGCTGGCATAATTTTTTCAATCTTTGTACAAAGAAAAACAATTGAAGAAATTTTTACTCCCCGTATTTATATTGAGTTCGTGTTTTGCAAAGGCACAAAACATAGAAACTATTCATGTAAACCTGTACACCGACAGTCTTAAAAAAGGTACATTCAACTATATTAGCATTGATGGCAGGTTAGCGAACGGTAAATATCTTCCGCTCGACAGTACGTACCTCATCTTCTGGTCTTCGGCCGGCAAATTCAACGGTAATAGTTTATGGATTGACAGGGATATTGCTGCAGACAAAATAGAAATAAAAGTAAGTTTAAGAAATAATCCTGCAATAGTAAAAGAGTTCACCATCTACATAAAACAAAAACCCGATCCGGAGTTAAAAACTATGGATGAGATCATGAATAAATCAAAAAATAAAAAAGGCAACTAAAATGGTCTGACGGCCTAGTCTGACCAATGTTAAAGATAATTTTTCAACCACATACAAAATGCCCGGTAAAATCAGAAAAGATTTACAGGGCATTTTTTTCATGGTCTGACGTCCCCGTCTGACCATGAGAGAATACACATCGTCAGACGTGGACGTCAGACGATGTGTTATGCAAATTTCTTCGCATCCTCTAAAAACTTAGCTAATCCAATATCGGTTAAAGGATGTTTTAATAATCCCAAAATAGATTCAAGCGGGCAGGTACAAACATCTGCGCCTGCTTCGGCACAACTGATAATATGATTAGGATTACGGATGGATGCAGCCAGTATTTCAGTTTTATATCCCTGTATGTCAAATATCTGGCGCATCTGGTGAATAAGTATCATACCATCCCAACCACTGTCATCAATACGGCCAATAAACGGCGACACATAAGTTGCACCAGCTTTTGCGGCAAGAATTGCCTGGCCGGCACTAAACACAAGCGTACAGTTGGTTCTTATCCCGTTATCAGTAAACCATTTCAATGCCTTGATACCATCTTTTATCATGGGCACCTTCACCACAATATTCGGATGTATAGCTGCCAGTTTTTTACCTTCAGCAACAATACCGTCAAAATCGGTAGAAATAACTTCGGCACTTATATCGCCATCTACCAGTTCGCAAATGGTTTTATAATGCGCCATAACTGCTTCGGTGCCTTTAATACCTTCCTTCGCCATCAAAGATGGATTGGTTGTTACGCCATCTAAAATACCCAGATCATTGGCTTCTTTAATTTGTGCCAGGTTGGCTGTGTCTATAAAAAATTTCATAACAATGTAATATTTAAGATTTAATATTTAATATTTCGTTTAAGTTGGTAGTTTTTCTTTCTCAGCAAGGTTTTCTGAATGGCAAGGTCTGCAAAAATATTAAATATTTATTTCAGGTTCTGTTGTGATGTTTTTCTTGCCGCCGCTAAGATACTTGCCAATTCTGTAGCTTCCTTAATAATTGCTGCCAATTTCTCTACAGGCAATAATTTCAATTCCTCAATCGCTTCAAGCCAGAATAATGATTCATCAGCTTCCTCAAAAGCAATACTTAATTTGGATACAAAAGCTTTCTTACTTATTGCTTTGCAGGCTGCCCTGTAATTAGCTGCTGCAGAGAAAGCAGATCGCAGCAATTGATCTTCTATAACTCTTGAAACTTTTTTTTTGGGAAGGGCTTCAGTAAGATTTACAATTCTGTAGGCTAAAGATTTCAGGCGTCCTTCAAGTTCTTTAGAAGTCATAAATAGGTAATATTTATAATTGAATAGGTAATATTTTGTTTAGTGCCACAACTCTTATACTTAGCAAAGCTTCTCTCATACTCAGAGTCTACAAAAATATTAAATATTACATCAACAATATTAAATAAAAAATGGCAAGTTACTTACATCGCACCGCTCAACCATCTACCCTTGCTACCTTCCGGTCCTGGGGGAGTTCAACAGGAGCTGGCCGTATAAGACTTGCCGGGGCAAAGATAAGGAAGTTGAATGAAATTAGGAATTAGGAATTGGGAATTAGGAATTGGGAGTTGGAAGTTTGGAATTGGGAACGACTCACAACTCACGACTCACAACTCACGAATCACGACTCACAACTCACAACTAAAAACTTATCCCCGGTTTATCCGTTCTGGAATTTATTTTTCCCACACCAATCAACTGATCGGCACGGTCGGTAAATGATTTGTAATACATTAAAATCGTATAACCGTTTTCTGTTTCCCAATAATCTCCCTCCAGGTCCCGCCTCTCGGCAAAGTTATTTTTATTAACCGCTATGTAAGTATAGTTGTAATAACCCTGTTTTAAAAATGCAGTGCATTCATAAACTCCCTTCTCTGCATTAAAAACCATTTTGGTTTTATCATTAAATTCATAATTGGTTAATTGCCCGGCTAAGTAAATATCCTTATCGGCATAAGCAACCCCATTAGGTGCAGCTAAGTTAAAGTGTACAGTAGCAAAATCGCCCTGCCAGTATGGGTTAATGGTTTCGTAAGTTTCAACTAAATACATACCATTTAAATCCCGGAAATAAACGTATCGCTGGGCGCTGCGGTCAGCATCCGGAAACAGGTACATATCCGTTGAGGTCTTTTTATAATCTGCTTTTTGCACCCGGTCACTTTGCAGCCTTAAACTGCGCAAGTCAAGCCAGCGCCACTCTTTACCTGCAGGAAACACTAAATTATTTTCCATATTATACTCCAGCGTATTCCCTCTCACAAATGTTGGTTTAATATCTTTTATCGAATTATCCCAGCGGTTGTTTTGCAGAATCACCACTTTTATTTGCTGTGCTGCACTAAAAGTATTTAAGCCATTAATATTTGCAGAGAATTGAATTTTTTGATGCGTTTTAAAAAGCTGGGGTGTAAAGGGCTGAACAACCTGTCCGCCTATTGAAGCTTTCTGTTCCAATACCAGCATACGCCTGGTAAAAGCCAGTTTAGCAGTATCGCCATTTAAAAAAACCTTTAAAATATAATTGCCCGACATGGTTAAAGAGGTATTCCTGTCGGGTACCAGGGCCTGGTAATGCGTATATTTTGTGAGTGCAATTGACGAATACCGGTAGGTAGCGATGCGTTGCTGTGTAAAACCTTTAGTGTATAAAAACGGGCTGATGTCAACCGGTTTCCAGTCGTAATCGCAAAGCTGAAAACTATAATAATAACTTTTTACATTGGCATCCAGGTCATCAAAATTCAGTTCCAGTTGATCGCCGCTGTTTATTTTATAAACCGGCAGCGATTGCTGGTCGCCATAAACATGAAAACGCACTGCTTTAATATTATCATTATAAACCGCATCTGTCATTTGAGAAAAAGCAGTTGCAGTAAATAAAAAATAAATTATAAAAAGGAGAAAATGTTTTTTCTTTTTTGTCCGGGCTTTTTGTTCTTTCCTGAACAGCCTTGCGTCGCCTGGAACATCCCGATCTTTTCGGGACTCTTGTACGGCATTGCAAATTTCAACTTTTACCATGTTATCTTTAATACGTTTAAATAAAATACATTTGTAAGATAACAAAAATTACGCCGTTTGAATGTTTCTGTATTCATAGCAAAACGCATAGCCTTTAACCGGCAAAAGACATTTTCTAAATTTATCATCAGGCTGGCCATTGGTGCCACCGCCATCAGCGTGGCGATTATGATCGTTGCCATGAGCTTTGTAAATGGGTTTCAGCAGGTCATCAGCAATAAAGTTTTTAGTTTTTGGGGTCATATACGGGTACAACAGGATGTAGAGAACAGGGTAAGTATTGCCGAAGAATATCCTATAACACAAAATGATACAATAGAAAAATTTCTCAAAGGATTAACACCTGTAAAATCGGTTGAAAGATTTGCCACCAAATCAGCCATCATTAAATACGAAGCAGATATTGAAAGCGTTTTACTGAAAGGCGTTGATTCGTCTTTTGATTTTAAAAGACTCCAGCCTTTTCTTCAGGAGGGCAAATGGGTTTCGTTTAAAGACAGTGGGTACAGTAATGAAATAAATATTTCCATTTATACAGCCCGGCAGTTAAATGCAAAACTTAACGACAGCGTTTTTGTTTTCTTTTTCAGGGAAGATGGTTCCAAAACTGCACGCTGGTTAAAAATTGCTGGCATTTATAAAACGGCTATTGATGAATATGATAAAAATTTTGCTTTATGCGATATTAACCTGATCAGGCGCTTAAACAACTGGCAACCTGACCAGATTGGCGGTTACGAAATTTTTTTACATGATTATACACGAACAGATTCGCTAAACAAATTTATTTATGCTGAGTTGCCGCAAACATGGTACAGCAGGTCTATCAAAGAAATTTATCCAAACATTTTTGACTGGCTGGGCCTGCAGGGGCAGATAAAAAATATGCTGCTGATCATTATGATGGTTGTGGCAGTTGTAAATCTTATTACCTGCCTCATCATTTTGGTTTTGGAAAGGACAAGAATGACCGGCATACTAAAAGCACTGGGCGCATCTGACTGGAATGTGCAGCAGATATTTTTATACAATACCTCTGTTATAGCCATTACAGGTATTGCTGCAGGTGCCGCATTAGGACTGGGTATTTGCTGGCTGCAGGAAAAAACCGGTTTTATAAAATTAAATGAAGAAGCTTATTATATGAGTGCTGCCCATGCAGATGTAGTGTGGTGGCAAGTTTTATTGATTTGCCTGGTTACGCTGGCTGTATCTTTTGCAACGCTAATCATTCCTACACTACTGATTAAAAAAATAAAACCCGTTAAAGCTATACAATTCAGGTGAGGATTGACTATTTGAATTCACCTGCTCCGTAGGAGCAATAACTTGGTAGATAAATAATGAAAATGTTTTTAAGTACCGTAGGTACGAAACCTAAAAACTCAGTTGCGTACCTGCGGCACACCAAAAACTTTAAAATTAAATTTTCTACCAATCTTTTGTGCCTAACGGCACATTCTGAAACCCCCTATTTTAAATGCGAAAGTATTATCCCCGTTGCCACGGCCGCATTTAAAGACTCAGCCTCTCCTATCCGGGAAATTGTAATTTTTTCATTCACCAAGTTCATTACTTCATCACTCACACCGTGTGCTTCGTTTCCGATAATTATAATTCCTTCATCTAACTTTCCTATTGCATTTATATCCTTCCCTTCCAGCGAAGCTGAATAAATCTTTATTTTTTTATTTTTTGTAAGCCATTCTGCCAAACAGGTATAAATAACATTAACCCTGCCCAAACTGCCCATCGTACTTTGTACAACTTTTGAGTTATACATATCAGCACAGCCAACAGAACAAACAATATCTGTAATGCCAAACCAGTCGGCAATACGTATGATGGTGCCCAGGTTACCAGGATCTTGTATCGTATCCAAAGCCAGTGTTATTTTGCCGGTGGTTTTAAAACCAAAATCTTGTTTTCTTTTTTCAAAAACAGCCAGCACGCTGTGTGCTGTTGATAAAGAAGAAATTTTTTGTAGCTCAAAATCCTTTAGTTCAGTAATTGAAATATCTTTTAACATCGAAACTGATTTTTCATGCTCCTGTATCCAGGCTTCCAAAGCAAAAATTTCTTTGCAAACAAATTTCCGGCTCACTAACAGATCCATTATTACCTTCGGGCCTTCAGCAATAAATAAACCCAATTCGTCTCTTTGTTTTTTGTGCAGTAAACTTTGGATATATTTGGTATGTGTTTTGCTTAACATTGTCGCTTTTTATGTATGCCTGGTAACCCATTAATTAAATACCGCCTCTTAAAACAACTGAAGCTTATTATTTTCATTTGTTTACTTATTTCCTCCTGCACCATTCCCAAAAAATATCAAAAAGGCAAACCTTTTATAACTAAAAATAATATCGAAGTTAAGGGAGGAAAATTTACCAAAGAAGAAAGGGCCACACTAAAACAAAGACTGAATGCACAACTCGACGACAGCTCCCGGATAAATGTTATAGATAAATATTTCATTCGCCATGTTATTGTAAGCCCCCCGGCTTACGACAGTAATTCGGCTGCAAAAAGCACCCGCAATATGGAAACCTCTATGTTGCACCTGGGTTATTACAGAGCACAGGCTAACTTTAAAGCAGATACAATAAATTTTGGAAACCAGCAGCGGGTGCATGTTAATTACAGTGTACAGGTAAATAAGCCAACCCTAATTGATACTTTGATATACATTTTACGCAAACCTGATCTGCAAAAATTAGCCCTGGAAAACATGGATAAAAGTTTAGTGAAAAAAGGTAACCCCGTAACCAAGGCTGCAGTGCTTGGCGAGTTAAACAGGTTGGTTGATATTTACCGTAACAATGGTTATTATAAATTTACTGCAGAAGAATTGGTGATGCGTGGCGATACAACCGTTGCTGCATTAACCACCATTACTGATGATATTTTTGAACAGTTAAGATTACTGGCGGAGGCACAGCAGGCAAGAGACTCTCCTACTATTAAACTGGCTGTGGTATTGAATGCTCCGAAAGACAGCAGCAAACTGAAGCAATACTACATCAACAATATTTATATTTTACCCGATTATAAAAACGGCGATAACCTGTATGACAGTTCTTTAACAACAAGATTTATTACCAGGAAAAGTTGCGACAGTTGTTTAGCAGATACAAATTTTATCATTCGTTATCATAAATATTTATTCCGGAGCAGGTTTTTAATAAGACAAATGTATTTGCGAAAAGGGGATCTGTATAACCAGAATGCTTTTTATAAATCACTGAACAGTTATGCCAGGGCCGGGGTTTGGCAAAGCACCAATATACAGGTTGAAGAAGCCAGGCGAAAAGATAGTTTGCACAAAATTGATCTTGTTGTGCAGTTAATACCGGGCAAACAATATGGATACGAAGCATCCATTGAAGCCAGCTACTCCGCATCAAGCAATACCAACAGTGTAACGGCAGCCAATGCCGGCAATCTGCTGGGCTTATCAGGCAGTATCTCATTCATTAACCGTAACCTGCACAAGGAAGGTATAAAAATGACAAACTCCCTGCTTGGCGGTGTGGAATTTAATTTCAGGCCCGACAGTAATAATACAAAGAACCTCATCAACTCCAACGAAATAAGTTATACCAATAACATCATTTTTCCCCGGTTTATTTTTCCTTTTGTAAACGTTAACAGGGATAAACGTTTTATATCTACGGAGTCATTTATTAATACAAAGCTTTCTTATATCAACCGCATAAATTTATTCAATTTACAGTCATTTAATTTTGGAGTTGGTTATAATGGAACAACCCGCAAAAATCACCAATGGATATTTAAACCTTTAAATTTTGAATTTGCACGGCTGTATAATGAAACGGACAGTTTTAAAAAAACATTGACTGATAATCCATTTTTACGATACTCTTTTAATACAGCATTGATAGCTGGTGCAGTGATCGGTTACCGGTATAATAAAATTAATCAAAGGCATACAAACCGGCAGCACAGTTTTAAAATTAATGTTGAAGAGTCGGGGATGATATGGGGAAGGTTTGGCTTTTTTGAAAAATACATGCGCAGGTTTGTTAAGGCCGATGCGGAATATGTTTTTTCTGCAAGCCGTCCTAAATCAGCTTTTGTTTTCCGCATGTTTGCAGGCGTTGGCATTGCATCAAAAAAAGATACAACCTTACCATTCTTTAAACAGTATTTTGGTGGCGGTGCCAACAGTATGCGGGGCTGGCCAGTACGTGGCATTGGCAGGGGATCGCAACCAATTACGCCTTATGGCACCAACACTTTTAACGACCGTACCGGCGATATACAATTAGAAACCAACCTGGAATACCGGTACACCATAGCCCAGATCATTCCCAATTCTTTGGTACTAAAAGGAGCATTATTTGTTGATGCAGGTAATGTATGGAATTCAAGGAATTCAAAACCCGGTGGCGGAATAGACAGCACCCAGTTTATGTTTAAAAATTTGTACAAACAGTTGGGTGTTGCTGCAGGTACGGGTTTCCGGCTCGATTTTAATTATTTTGTACTTCGCTTTGATCTTGGTTTCCGTTTTAAAAAACCCGATATCACAAAAAATGACGGCTGGCAAATTCCCGATATCAACTTTAATAATTTATTTAAACGGGGAGTGCTGTTACCTGATCCGCTTAACCCCGGAAAAACTTACAATGATAACCGCTATAAAAAATGGCGCTACGAAAATTATAATTTAACGATTGGGATAAGTTATCCGTTTTAACAGCTATGAGCTGTTAGCCATTAGCTATGAGCCGTTCAAAGTCCTCCATCCCAACGGAATCTTCATTGTTGAAATCGCCGATACGGGTTCTGCATAAACTGCTCAAGTAGCCGCCGCAACCCAATGCTGCACCATAATCATTTGCAAGGCTCCGTATGTATGTGCCGGTTGAACAGATGACTTTAAAATGTACAACAGGCAAAGTTATTTTTGTAATTTCAAATAATTTAATATTGATGCTTCTTGGTTTTAATTCCACTTCTTCTCCCCTTCTTGCAAGTTCATACAATGCAACGCCATCTTTTTTAATAGCCGAATACATGGGCGGCAGTTGCTGAATATCACCAATAAATTTTTCAGTAGCAGTTTGCAACATGTCTGTGGTTACAAAAGAAAAATCTTTTTGCTGTTGGGGTTCACTTTCCAGGTCGTAGGTTGTCGTTACAGCGCCAAGGGTAATGCTGCCGGTGTATTCCTTTTCCTGCGCCATATATTCATTTATCTTTTTGGTAAACTTGCCGGTGCAAACAATTAGCAGGCCTGTTGCCAGTGGATCAAGAGTGCCGGCATGACCTATTTTTTTTATCTGGATAAGGCTGCGCAGTTTACGCACCACATCAAAGGAAGTCCAGTGCAGTGGCTTGTTTATTAAGATGACTTTTCCATCAAGGTAAGGTTGCTGAATGGCAGGATCAACAGGGATTCTTTCTGTACGTTCTTTTTTAACCGGTGTTTCCCCGGCGGCAATTAATTTGTTGGTATATCTTAAACGGTAGGTTTCTTTACGTGGCAAAATGTTGGTTATTGATTTATGCAAACCTAAATTATAAATGGCTGTCATTGCAAACTAACTTCCTGTTGTACTAATACAAAATTGGAGAAATGCACAGACTACCTATCATAACTACTATTTTCCCTCTTCTACCACCGCTGGAATTCTAGAATGAACAAGTGAATCAGTGTTTGAATCCACGGCTGGTTCACTTACCGGAACATTATCGGTGGAAATAGTAGTTGAATCACTCATATTCTGTATATCATTTCCGGATGGTACTTCTGACCTGAATAAAAAGATGAGCATGATTAATAATGCTACAGCACCTGCTCCAAAATATATCCACTTAGAAAGTGGTTTCTTACCAGGTGGCATTTTCCGTGGCGGAATTTCATGTTTATGGTCTGAAGTGGTATTTTCTGAATGGATAGGTTCATTTCCTGCATGCTCTTTTTGTTGAGTTTCGGATAATGGCTGATCTGCTTTAGATGAAGCTGCTTGCGGGTTTTGTTCATCCAGTTTCAATACCGTGCTTAACCGCTTAAACCCAGTATTATAATTTTGAACAAAATCAATGTATTGTAATCTTTTTATCCGAAAAGGAATATCACATTGTTCAATAATTACCGGAATTACCTTTTTATTATTTTCCAGTGCATAGGATATCTCATCCATGATATTATTTGATGCAACAGCATTTGGCGAAAGAACTACAATGATAGTTTCCGATTCCTTTAATGCTTTTTCAATCTCCATATCCCACCTTGTGCCCGGCTGAATATCCAGCTGATCGATCCAAAGGTCAGCACCTGCATTTCTTAAATCAGTTGCCAGTTTGCGTGTAAATTCGGTATCTACACGTGAATAACTAAAAAAAGTTTTGGGTGTCATATATCCGGTTTTATGATTAACTCAAGATATAAATTTTAATGAATACTTCCAATTTTCGAAATTTATCAGTGGGTGGGGCGGGTCTTTAATTATTTTAGCCAATATATAATGAGTTTTTAAATCGCCGCAAAACTTGCCGCCGCCATATAAGATTTGTTATTTAACCTGTCTATTAAAAAATTATTTCTATTAAATTAAACAAGGATTGAATTATCTTAGAAATCAATTTATTTATATGCGAGCCCAAAACAAAATAAAACTAAAAACAGCCTTCTGTTTATTACTTGTAAGCTTTTCTTTAACTGCTGTTTTTGCACAAACAGTAAAAAAGCCTGCGCCGGTTCAAAAGAATACAGCGGTAAAACCTGTGGTTAAAAAAAGCACGCCCAATGCAAAAGCTGTAAAACCCGCAGTTACAAAAAGTACCAGCACTGCAAAAGCTGTAAAGCCAGTTTCCGCTAAAGCTCCTGCTGTCACTACATCTGCAACCATGGTTAAACCCGGTAAAACTCCACCATTTAAAGAGCCAACTATTGCTGATCTAAAAATAACCGACCGGGAAAAACAGATGGTTGATGAAATAAACCTGGTACGTTCCAACCCTGCAGCATATATAAAATACGTTACTGAATATTTGAAAAAAGCCGGTGTAAGCAAATCGGAGAAAGCTTCGGCTAAGGAACTGGTAGAGACATTAAAAATTATGCAACCGCTCGGTACATTAAAAATGAGCCCGGCTTTATATGTTGCTGCAAGGGAATTTGGAAAAGAATTACTCGACAAAAACAGCATAGAACACTCCAGCCTCCCTTATGCCGAAAACCTTTCCTTTGGTATTGAAAATATAAGAGAAGCAGTCATTACCCTGTTAATAGATGATGAAGTAGAAGGGCGTGGCCACAGGAAGAATATTTTAAAGAAAAATATAAGCCTTGTAGCTGTGCATGAAATACCAGGCACGGTTGAAAATTTTGATTTTTGTTATATACAGGAATTTAAGTGAGCTGCCAGGGTGGGTCACCCCTCAAGGGTGGCTCACCCGATACAGGAAAAGCACTGTGCACTTTATGCGGTGCCACCCTTGTGGGGCGACTCACCGGAGCAAAAAATACCCCGGAGAGGTCCGGGGCATTCCTAAACGGTGAGTCTTGGTTAAAATTTTACACCAACAGTGGCCACTACATTTCCACGCTGCTGTTTAAGCGTGGCATACGTATTTGCCCTGTCCTGGAGCCGGTACGGAAAATTAACATCTTTGTTCATGGCATGGATGTATGTAAGATCAATAAAAAAACCTTTATTGCGATACCCTAGTCCGCCACTTAATAACATGCGGCTGGCCTTGTAAGCAGCATCTTTATAGGGATTGCCATAATAAGCAAATCCTAATCTTGCCATAATAATATTAAACTTCAACTCGCCGCCAACCCTGAAATTAAAATTGCCTTTATAATCAGCCTTTACAACTTTATTCAATGCTTTGTAATATGCTTTTTCTTCGTCGGTTACTGTTTCATTATCGCTGCTGAACCTGCTGCCTTTATGGTGTACGTACTCAACATCGGCGCTTATAAATCCTTTTTGTTTTTTAACATCCCTAATTTCTCTAAACACATAAGATGCACTGATGATGGCTTTGAATGGTGTGCTTTGAATATACTTTGCCTCGCCAGGCTGGTTGTTGGTAAATGCCTGGGATGATACAGTGAATTTATCAACCGGGTTTTCAACTTCGGCTGTTAAATTGGTTGTACGGGTATCTTTTAAAAACATATAAGTTGGTGTATGAATGGCCAGGCCAAGGCGTATATAATCCTGCGGCCTGTAAATGATGCCGATCTTTGCATTAAGGCCGGTTCCCTTTGTAGTAAAATCATCGGTGTATTCAAATTGTTTAAAATGATTGGCTGTATTTGCAGAAGTATCTGATTCTTTAAACACCGTGTTACTGGTATAGCTAACCAATGGTATGCCAAGGGTTGCACCTATAAACCATTTATCTTTACTGTTGTGGGCAAAACCTATGGCCAGTTCGCTAATGCCTCCCTTTGTTGTTTTAAGCATTTCTTGTCGTAAAGCCCCTCCTGCATCCAGGATATATTCGGGTGCGCCTTTAACCTGGGTAATGCCGCCGATGGTAACCGTATCAATCAAATAAGTAAATAATGCCGGGGCAGATGTGTAGGGAAATGCAGAGTTGACGTTTAAAACCTGGCTAATGGTTAAACCGCTTTTTGCAAACTCTTCTGCAAACTGTTCGCTGAATGAACTGTAATTATTTAAACCCTTATAACGAATCTCGTTATTAAAATTGGCAGTTTGCGTAATGGCAATACTAATGGCACTGCTGCTTTGTGAATTGTTGCCATTGCTGTGCCCAAATACCCAGCCTGTTGTACCAAAGCCAAAGCTGTTTTTTTTATTTTCAGAATCAGTATCCCTGAACCGGGCTTTGTTGTTATTAAGAAAGAAACCGGGTGTTATCACAAATTCGTTGGTTTTATAAAACCCAAGGCCGGCGGGGTTTACAAAAGTTGCATTAATATCTCCGCCTAAAGAGCCCATCACGCCGCCAACAGCCATATTGCGGGCTGTTCCGCTTTGCGGATAAAAAGAATAACGGATAGCATCTTCAGGAACCTGTGCGTAAATAATGCTGCTTGTAAATAAAAAAGTGAGGAGTAAATATTTTTTCATGCAATAAAATTTTACTGGAATAATAATTTTAATTAGAAAATTATTTATTAAAACAATAGCAATAGTTCTCTAAAATTGTCCTCCGCGATTTCCCTCCACTTTGGGAATTCTCTGATAAGACAACAAACCAAGTTCAAGGTGGGGTTATTTACCCTCCCCTGCCCGGCCTGCTTACAGACCCCGAACTGCTGCCCGAAGAAGAACTTCCGCTATTGCTGTTGCCGCTGTTATTACTGCTGTTGTTTGTTGAGGGAGTATAGGTTCTTGTATCATTGGATGGAGAAGAAGAATTATTGTTCCTGGGTACAATATATTCCCTGGCTTCACTCCTGTTGCTGCTCCTGTTACTATTATTATATTGTGTTGAAGGATTTGCCCAGGTTACCGTACCACTGGATTTGCCGGTTGCTACCCGGGTGTTATAACCATTATATGCATTCAGGTTAACCATACGCGGGGTTGTATTTACGGGCGCCTGGTAAGTAAGTTTTCCGGTATAAATGGCCCATGGATAATAATACGGGTTATAATAGTACCCATAATTAGAGGTTTTGCAGGTAGCATAGTTATAAGGGCTGTAGCTATAACTGTAATCATCACTGAAATCTCTCCAGCGGCGGTCTCGGATGCTCATCGTTATTTCATAATCATCTTCACGCTTTTGATACCTCACCTGGTTGCGGTCATCCTGTTGCCTTTCTTTTTCTTCAACAACCCTTACAGGTGAATAATAAACATCATCCGGAGTTTGGCCCGTTTTGTAGGCGGTGCTGCAACTGCTGATAGCAGCCACAGATAAAGCTAAGAGTAAAGTTTTTGATTGCATGGCGATTTGTTTAAAGTATTTAAAATTGAAGTTACTACTTTTGTGCAGTTTTGGAGTACTTTGTTAAACTGCACGGCCTTTATCAACAGACAATAAAGTTAACCTGTTCGTTGTTAAAGCAGTGCTAAAAGTAACCATGGTCAGAGGAGGACGTCAGACCATGGTTACCTGGTCTGACGTCCTCCTCTGACCAATAAGTAAAAAACATGACCTGACGGGAACGTAAGGCAACAACAAAAAATTAAATGAGTAAAGAACTAACATCAAGAGCCGAAGATTATTCTCAATGGTACAACGACCTGGTTATTAAAGGCGGGCTTGCCGACTATTCAGCCGTGCGTGGCTGCATGGTTATTAAGCCTTATGGCTTTGCCCTATGGGAAAACATGCGTGACCAGTTGGATAAAATGTTTAAAGAAACGGGCCATGTAAATGCATACTTTCCATTATTTATTCCTAAAAGTTTTTTAAGTAAAGAAGCTGCACACGTGGAAGGCTTTGCCAAGGAATGCGCTGTGGTAACGCATTACAGGCTGATGAACGATCCAAACGGGAAAGGGATTATTGTGGATCCGGATGCCAAACTGGAAGAAGAACTCATCATTCGCCCTACATCCGAAACAATAATCTGGAATACCTACAAAGACTGGATACAGTCTTACCGTGATCTGCCTTTGTTGATAAACCAATGGGCCAACGTGGTACGTTGGGAAATGAGAACCCGGTTGTTTTTACGCACTGCCGAATTTCTTTGGCAGGAAGGGCATACCGCACATGCAACAAAAGAAGAAGCCATTGAAGAGACAGAACGCATGTTGAATGTGTATGCTGATTTTGTGGAAGAGTATATGGCTGTGCCTGTAATTAAAGGTGTAAAAACTGCCAGCGAACGTTTTGCAGGCGCTGTGGACACTTATTGCATTGAAGCATTGATGCAGGATGGAAAAGCTTTACAGGCAGGCACTTCACATTTCCTGGGGCAGAATTTTGCCAAAGCATTTGATGTACAGTTTTTAACTAAAGAAAATAAGCAGGAATATGTTTGGGCAACTTCATGGGGTGTATCTACAAGATTGATCGGCGCTTTAATTATGGCACATAGTGATGACCAGGGATTGATACTGCCGCCAAAAATAGCGCCATTCCAGGTGGTGATTGTTCCTATTTATAAAGGAGAAGACAGTAAAGAGCCCATTGATGCCAAAGCTTACGAAATTATTACTTCGTTAAAAGCATTGGGCATAAGGGTTAAATATGATAATAGCGATAACAGCCGCCCGGGCTGGAAGTTTGCTGAGCATGAATTAAAAGGTGTGCCTGTAAGAATTGCTATGGGCCTGCGTGATATGGAGAACCAGGTGGTGGAAGTTGCCCGCCGTGATACCAAAGAAAAAAACAGTATGCAAATGGAAGGGCTTGCAGATAATATTGTAAACCTGCTTGACGAAATTCAGCAGAACATGTACAACAAAGCGCTTGCCTTCAGAACAGAAAAAACAACCGATGCAGATAACTGGGATGAGTTTGTAAAATTACTTGATGAGAAAGGCGGCTTTATAGCTGCTCATTGGGATGGCACTGCCGAAACCGAAGAGAAGATAAAGAATACAACCAAGGCAACTATCAGATGTATCCCCATGAATAATAAACAGGAGGAAGGAAAATGTATCTTAACCGGCAACCCAAGTTTACAACGGGTTTTGTTTGCACGGGCTTATTGAGGAATTGGCAAATAGTAATTGGGAATTAGGAATTAGGTGCCTGAATGCTGGCAGAAAGATAATAATTTGGTTGCATCCCCTCGCACAAAACTCATAACTAATAACCCAAAACTGCTAATGTTAAGCATTCTTTTAAATATCACCACATGGCTTGAGGCACATCAACTGCCCTGCATGTTTAAGGCACTAACGCATTTTGATTGCCCGGGCTGTGGTATGCAACGTAGTTTTATTTTACTTATAAAAGGCGATGTGGCCGAAAGTTTTTTAATGTACCCTGCCTTATTGCCCATTTTGTTACTTTTTGCATTTTTAATTTTACATGTAACAACAAAAATTAAGAACGGCGCAGTCATTTTAAAATTTGCTTATATTTTTTGTGCAGGTATAATTATGGTAAGCTATATTTACAAATTATTAATTACCAAAACTCTTTAACATGACTGATCAGCAAACTGTTTTTAATTCCGGTAATCAACCGGCAAATTTACCAAACGCAACAGCAACGCTGGTACTTGGCATTTTATCAATTGTAGTTTGCTTTATATGCGGCATTATTGCGCTGGTTATTTCCAACAAAGATGTCGCCTTGTATAAAGCCAATCCCGAACTTTATTCAACCACCTCTTACAACAATATTAAAGCCGGGCGCATTTGTGCCATAATTGGTCTTTGCCTGCAGGTTGTGGGATTGATCATTTACATTGCTGTTATTGCTTTTGCAGTTTCACACATCAATGAATTCAAATAATAACATTTACAAAAAAACTAACGGCATGAATGATCAGCAAAATGTTTTTAATACCGGCAACCAACCGGCAAATTTACCAAACGCAACTGCGGTACTTGTTTTGGGTATCATCTCCATAATTGGCGCTTTATGCTATGGCATTACAGGCGTTATTTGTGGCATCATTGGGCTGGTGCTTGCCAACAAAGACCGCAAGCTTTACCAGGCAACACCAGAATTATATTCATCATCAAGCTATAGTACTTCAAATGCCGGCAGAACCTGTTCTATCATTGGCCTTATATTGGGCAGCCTGGTGTTACTGATCATGATAGTTTATTTTATCTTTTTTGGAGCTTTATTTATGGAAGCGCTTCGCAGTTCGAAATACAAGTAAGATAATTTAAAAAAAACAGTTTTTAAATTATATGGCTGCTGGTATCAAATTATTGAAACAAAAACTAACTAAATGGAAAATTCAGAACACGACGACCATTTAATAGAAATGGACCTGCACATGGATGATGATGTACGCCAACAACTTTACGAAGCCGGCAAATGGACAAAATTTATTTCAATTGTAATGTTTGTTGCATGCGGCTTATTATTGTTGGTGGGTTTATTGGGCGGGGCTTCCCTTTTATCTGTTTTTAGAAGTTTAGGAGCTACTTATGGTTATTTTGGTGAGTTTGGTGGTGTTGTCCTCATTGCAATAATTGTAGTATTTGTTGGGGTATTGGCATTGGTGTATTATTTCTTATTTACATTTTCCCGAAAAATAAAAACAGCTTTGCTTACCAATAATACGGCGGATTTAAATGCAGGATTAAAATCACTTAAAATTTTCTTTATTATAACTACCGTTTTTGCAATGATCTCTTTATTAAACACTATTTCCCAATTGTTCAGGTAAAATTATCATCATGGAAAGTAATCAAAACAGCAGCATATTTGAATTTAATATTGATGAAGAAAGTAAATCTCATTTTGCATCCATAGCCCAGTGGGCTAATATCAATGCCATAGTTGGCTTTGCAGGCATTGGTATTTCCGTTTTAGGTTTTATAGTTGCAATGGGTAAGATGGGGAGTGCAGGTAGCAGCTATGCTGCTCCAGGTATATTAGGTTTGCTCGTTACCCTTGCTGTTGGCCTGCTGCTGAATATTACACTCATTTATGCCGCTATAAATATTAAAAAAGGTCTGGAACTTGCTAACCAGGGCCATTTTGTTACCGGGCTTTCAAAACTGGCTGCATACTTTAAAATATTCGGCATCTTAACTATTATTGCTTTGGTTTTAATTGTTTTGGTAGTATTGTTTGTAATGATGATGGGGTATGGCCGTAGCTTTTAGGATCAACTACATATTTTATTCCTTTGTTGCCAGGTAATTATAATCTGCCAGTAGTTTTTCCAGAAACTGATCAACATGCATGTCAGAATTTATATGCAGCACTTCTTTTATCTTCATCGAAACCCGGTTACACATATCGTAATTATTTCTTTTGCCGGCCTGTGTTAATACGCCTTTTATGGTATTAATATCGCGGTCGCTCAGCCGCATCACTTCCGGGAACATCACTTTATAACCCGTCTTATCAATCTGCATAAACACCGTATCAGCAAGCGTTAAGGCCGATTTTGTATTTACTACTACCGTACCGGCAACCATATCGCCAAGCCGTTGGTTTTTGTTAGATACAGAAATGATGATGACCACCGCAATACCAAACAAACCGGTTATAAATGTGTAGGCAAACACATTGGCATTTGAAAAAGCAATATAGCCGAACAAAAAAGGCCATTCAAAAAACTTGGTAATCCAGCGTAACAAAAATTGGCCAAATGTTGGTTCACCGCCTTCAAGGCTTATTACACGTATGGCCATCAGTTTTTTTCCAAAGGTTTGCCCATTAAGCCATAACTCGGTAAGTAAAGAATACAGCAGCATGGGTACAGATATGATCAGGATATCCAAACCAACATTTTCATCCCAGTTTAATAAAAATCCATTATACAGTACATACTTCATACTGTAGAGAAATAACAGCATCAGGCCAAAATCAATAAGATAGGCCAGCAGGCGCTTGTGAAACTCTGCAATTTCAAACTCCAGGTCAATATTAAATGCAGTACTTATTTGAATAATGCCCATATAAATGCAAATTAATGATTGCCGCCAACAGATAGTTAAAAACACGGATTTTTTTATTAATAAAAAAAACATGAATTTACAGGCATAATTCACAAAGGGTTGCCAACCTTTATAAATGTAATTTTAAGTTTAAATAAACTTTTAAAAGGTTGATAACGCTTTTAATAACCAGTAATTTTGTGTAATGAGGGAAGCGATGTTTATTAAAAAGAATGCTGACAAATGGAATAAGTACCAGCATTCGCCTACCGACAACCCGGATGAAACCGCAGAACGATTTGTTAATTTAATTGACGATCTCAGTTATGCCAAAACATTTTATCCAAGAAGCAAAGTAACCCGTTGGGTAAACAGCATTGCCGCAGGCATCTATCAAAGCATTTATCAGAATAAAAAAGAAAAGTACAGCCGTATATTTCAGTTCTGGAAATTTGAACTGCCATTGTTGTTTAAAAGATACCACCGCATTTTTTTATTTACAACCGTTGTATTTGTGCTGTTTGTTGCCATAGGTGTTTTTTCATCTATGCATAATCCCGAATTTGTACGGGGTGTATTGGGAGATGAATATGTGGATATGACCGAACAGAATATTGACAAGGGCGATCCTTTTGGTGTGTATAAAGACGGCAACCCTTTTTCGATGTTTGTATGGATAGGTTTTAATAATATTGGCGTGGCTTTTAAAGCTTTTATGGGCGGGTTTACTTTAGGCCTGTTTACTATTATGATCATGTGGGGCAATGGGTTAATGCTGGGCGCTTTCCAGTATATGTTTTTTGCCAAAGGCCTGGGCATAAAATCGGTAATGGTTATCTGGATACATGGTACGCTGGAAATTTCGGCCATTGTAATAGCCGCTACTGCAGGCTTTATCCTGGCGGCCGGCATTTTATTTCCGGGCACTTACAGCCGCATGGTTTCATTTAAAAGAAATGCAAAAGATGCCGCAAAGGTTTTAATAAGCCTGGTACCCGTTTTTATTGTTGCTGCATTTTTTGAAAGTTATGTTACACATTTAATGAGCCAGACTTACGATAAGGCCAACAATACCGGGTTACCGGTTTGGGCCAGCGTGAGCATTTTAACTGTATCATCCCTTTTTATTATCTGGTATTTTATTATTCTCCCCATCCGTTTACACAAGAAAGGTTATTATATTCAGCCCGATGGTATCATCAACCGGTTGAAAGAAGAAAATGCGTAAGATTATTTACATATCGGTTTTGCTGGTCTCTTTATTTTCTGCTGCACAGGCACAGCAAAAAGTTATTTATGAGGATAGCTCTTTGCTACAACAGGATGAAAAAATTGCTGCGCCTGTTGAAGACATTGTTATAAAAGCAGATTCAACAGAAGTTGCTCCTGTTGAACTATACAAGAAGGAAGAAACAGATACTGTTTTGTATCAGAACAACCTGCAGTTTCCTCCAGATTCAATTAATAACTGGAGAAATTTAAAAGAATATGGATACACAAAATATCTCGACAGCCTGTTAAAAAATATCAAGAAAGAAGTTGCAGAAACACCTCCCCCATCCCGGCCGGGAATATTAAACAGTATACTTAATTCTGGTTTTGTGCGTGTATTACTCTGGACGGTATTCATTTTATTTATTGCATTCGTTATTTACCGGCTGTTTTTGGCCGAAGGTGTTTTTCAGCGTAAATCAAAATCACTTAAGCAGGACGGGGCCGAAGTGGAAGAAGAAATAATTACCAAAGAAAGTGATTTTGATGCATTGATAAGGATTGCCCTGCAAACTGGCAAATTCAGGCAGGCAGTGCGTTACCAATATTTACGAACGTTACATTTAATGGCCGGTAAAAATTTTATTGAGCTGGCACCCGATAAAACCAATTATCAATATGTAAGTGAAATTACAAACCGCAATCACCAGCAGGATTTTGCAGCGCTCACTTTAAACTATGAATATGTTTGGTACGGGGAGTTCGATATTGATAAAAATATTTATCAAAAAATAGAAAACAATTTTACCAGCTTAAATCAAAAATTATAACCATTAATTGAATAACAGGCTTACATATTTTTTTTTAGCAGCGATGATCACCGGGTTATTGAGCGGCTGCTTTAGTGATGGAGGTTCAAGAAAACTGCCCTCGCTTGCTGAGAGCTTTTCAAAAAAAGATAAAAAACCTTTTGGAGCCGATATTGCTTACCGCCAGGTTGAAGCCATGTATAGTGGCAACGTGATCAGGGATAAAAAAGTACCTTTTAAAAGTACCTGGCAAAACATCAGCGATACCGGCGCCCTGTATATCTGTATAGCATCAAAATTATTTGTAAATGAAGAAGAGGCAGATGCCATGATGGAGTTTGTACATGCCGGCAACAGCCTGTTTATTTCAGCCGGGTTAATTGATGATATTTTGCTTGATAAGATTGGCTGTGCCCAGGTGTATGCAAATCCGGATATGGAAAAAGTGACCAGCGAAATGAAAAATACAGCCATAAGTTCCGTGGTTAATCCCGCCGCTAAATTTGATTATTATTATTACCCTTTTCAAAATCATTTTACCCGTATTGACAGTTTAAATACCCGTGTGCTTGGTTATAATGAAAATAAACAACCCAATTCAATTGTTCATTTTTATGGCAAGGGTAAATTATACCTGCAATGCGAACCCCGTGCGTTCAGCAATTATTTTCTGCTGAAAAATAATAACTACCAGTATTTAAAAAACTCGGTTGCATTTACGCAAACCGAGCCTGAGCATGTGTATTGGGATGATTATTACAACAAAATCAGGTTTAGGAAAAATACCGGCTTCTCAACCTTCAGCGAAATCATGAAACATCCGCCGCTGGTGTATGCATTCTGGCTGTCGCTGCTCCTGTTGTTGCTGTATATATTGTTTGCGGGTAAAAGGGTGCAGCGCATCATACCACAGCTTAAACCTAATGAAAACACTACCGTAACATTTACCGAAACCATTGGCCGTTTATACCTGCAGAAAAAAGACAATAAAAATATTGCCGACAAAATGATTACTTATTTTAATGAGTACATTCGCAATACCTATTTTTTAAATACCAACCAGGTAAACCAGGATTTTATTGCTGTACTAAGCCGTAAAAGCGGCGTGGAAAAAGAGAAAGTTGATACCCTGTACCGTACCATTGTTGCTACACAGGGAAGCGATGTGGTTAACGATTACCAGTTACTTTCTTTACACGAACAGATACAGTATTTTTATAAAAACAAAGGATAGTATATTTCATAAAACGCCCAAACCATGAGGTCTAAAGCCCCTTTAGGAGTTGGGGTCTAAAACAGAAACTGATGGAAGAAAATTTATTTGAACAACGCATTGATCTCGGCGGATTAAACAGATCCGTTTACGATATTAAAAATGAAATTGCACAGGTAATTATCGGGCAATATAAAATGGTTGACCTGTTGCTTATTGGCCTTTTGTGCGATGGGCATATTTTAATTGAAGGCGTACCGGGTGTTGCAAAAACATTAACAGCAAAACTAATGGCAAAGATCATTGATGTAGATTTTTCACGCCTGCAGTTTACACCCGACCTGATGCCAAGTGATGTGGTAGGTACATCAGTATTTAATCCACGGGAGGGTGAATTTAAATTTAAGGCCGGCCCCATTTTTAGCAATATTGTTTTAATTGATGAAATAAACAGGGCTCCTGCAAAAACTCAGGCAGCTTTATTTGAAGTGATGGAAGAAAGGCAGGTTACTATTGATGGTATTACGCACCAGATGAGTTTTCCGTTTATAGTTCTGGCAACACAAAACCCCATTGAGCAAGAAGGCACGTATCGTTTGCCTGAGGCACAGTTAGATCGTTTTCTTTTTAAAATAGAAGTTGGTTACCCAACACTGGCCGAAGAAGTAACTATCTTAAACAGGCAGCAGGGAAAAACGCAGGCGCAAATGCTTGAAGGCATAAAAAAAATATTATCGCCGCAGGATATACAGCATTACCGCACCCAGATACAATCCATCATCATTGAACCAAAGCTGGTAGAATTTATTGCACGTATCGTTCATGAAACCAGGAATAATCCTGCCTTGTATTTGGGCGCATCGCCCAGGGCTTCACTGGCCATTCTCCGTTCGGCAAAAGCAAATGCAGCTATAAAAGGAAGAGATTTTGTTACCCCGGAAGATATTCTTGAAATGGCGCCGCATGTATTAAGGCACCGTATTATTTTAACACCCGAAAAAGAAATGGAAGGCATTACAGAAGATGACCTCATTGAATCTATTTTAAAAGTAATTGAAGTACCAAGGTAATGTGCTAATGTGCTAATATGCTAATCTGCTAATGTGCTAATGTGCTAATGTTTGACACTTTATTTTGGCGAGATAAAAAATAATTTAAGTTTAGTGAAGCTAAAAAAATATATTGGTGATCTTTACCTGTCCACAAGATTTTATCTTGTTGCAGGATTATTTATTGTTTTATTTGTTACTTCTTTTTTTATACCTCAAATTTATCCTGCTGCAAAAATGCTGCTGTTGGTTTTTGCGGCGCTCATTATTATTGATTACCTGTTTCTTTTTGTGTTAAGCAAGGCGCCAACAGCAAAAAGAATTGCTGCAGACAGGTTTAGCAACGGCGATGAAAACAAAGTGGAAATGCAGGTGAAAAATAACATGCTGTTTACGGTGGATATGGAGATCATTGATGAATTGCCGGTGCAGTTTCAAAAAAGAGACTGGCGCCTGTCACAACGTTTCAGTGCCAAAGAACAAAAAAATATCCTGTTTAATCTCCGGCCTGTTACAAGGGGCGAATATCATTTTGGCCGCATCATTATTTATATAAAATCTTTATTGGGATTTTTAAAACGCCGCCATAATATTGAGGCTGCCGAAGTTGTTCCGGTGTATCCGTCTTACCTGCAAATGCGTAAATATGAATTGCTGTCGCAAACAACCATACAAACCGAGCAGGGTAATAAGCGGATGCGTAAGATTGGACACAGCATGGAGTTTGAGCAGATAAAGGAATATGTACGGGGCGATGATATCCGCAGCGTAAACTGGAAAGCAACTGCCCGGAAGGGCTCGCTGATGGTGAATAATTATACCGATGAAAGATCGCAGCAGGTGTATTGCATTATTGATAAAGGCCGTTTAATGAAAATGCCTTTTGGCGGTTTAACTTTATTAGATTACGCCATTAACAGCACCCTGGTATTGGCCAATGTTTGCCTGCAAAAACAAGACCGCGTAGGGTTAATGACCTTCAGCAATAAAATGGGTTCGTTGCTGGGTGCCGACCGTAAGCACATTCAGCGGGAAAATATTTTACAGCTTTTATACAACCAGGATACGGCATTTTTAGAGAGCGATTATGAAATGCTTTACATGCAGATACGTAACCGCATAAAGCACCGCAGCCTCATCGTTTTATATACAAACTTCGAATCCTTATCGGGGCTAAACCGCCAGTTAAATTATCTCCGCTCAATTGCAAAACATCATTTGCTGCTGGTTGTATTTTTTGAAAACACTGAACTGCATAAACTCTCTCATCTTGATGCACATAACGTAGAAGAAGTGTATATTAAAACCATTGCCGAAAAATTTGAGTTTGAAAAAAGGCTTATCGTTAAAGAGTTAAAGAAGCATGGTATCCTTTCCATACTTACGCCACCAGAGAAGCTTACTATTAATGCCGTTAATAAATATTTAGAGTTAAAGGCAAGGCAGGCAATATAAATTATTTCATAACGACATGGTTAAACAGCAGTAAACAATTGCATTTGTTTAAATGTATCTTTAATATTATATTTGGATACAGCCAAACTATTGATGCAGGAACTCGTTTATATATCATCAACTTTTAAAGATCTGAAAGATTTTCGCCAGGCGGTAATAAATTGTATTGTTTCCCTGGGAGATTTTTATAAACCCGTATCCATGGAATTTTATGATGCAGAAGATATTCATTTTGTTCAAAAGTGTTTAAATGATGTAGAAGCCTGTAATGTTTATATATTGATACTGGGCAAACGGTACGGATATATTCCAAAAGGATTTACAAAATCAATTACAGAGCTTGAATATGAAAAAGCACGTGATTGCCAGCAAAAAGGTATGGTGAAAGAAATTCTTGTTTTTAAGGTTGAAGAACTATGCGACACCTATTTATACAATGAAACAGACCCGGATTGCATTGAGTATAGTAACGAATTCCTGGAAGAGATTAATGAACAACTATCACCTGCACCGTTTAATAGTACAGCAGAACTGTCTTTCCAGGTATCGCACACATTGATGAAACGGTTATTTAAACTGCTGCGCCATGGTGAAAAAATAATGCCCCCCGATAAAGATTCTATCATCTGCTATTGCGACAGGAATGTACAGATCAACAGTATTAAAAAAAATATCTTAATTAATAAAAAGAAAATATTTTTTTCGCAGGGGAACAGGAGGACAGACTACCCCGCAGGGATCATAAAACGGTTTGCCAGGTTCAGCCTGGGAGCAGGGAATAGAATAGATCCGTTGATAAAGATCACAGACCTCTCTGACTCCATTGATACCAGCAGTTACGTGTATAATGCTTTCAGCAGCATTCTTAATTATCTTTCAATTTCTCCAACTGAAACAAATACAACTTTCACCGGCTTCTTAACCGAGTTAGCTAAGCAAAAAAGCAGGAATGTTATTCTACCTTTTTATTATGATTTTGATTTTGCAGAAGACGAGGTTAAATTTTCAGAGTTCCTTGAGTTTTCGGAACATTTGTTTGAAGAATACAATAAATCAGAAAAGAAATTTGAACTTTTCTTTGTTGTGCTCATTTACAGTGACCAGCCCGATTATAAAACCATCATGACTAACCTGGAAAATTTTCCCTTAATAAAATCGCTAAGTGCATTTTTAGAAAAATTCAAACCGGTAACGGATAATGACATTATTGACTGGCTTGAAAAATTTATCACGTCCATTGATTTTTCGGCAACGATGTATGATGAATACTTTTTCGAAGGAAATGACAGGTACAGTATGCAGGATGTAAATTTAAAATTGGGTAAGCTGATAAATGCTATGGAAATAAGCGACGAGAAAATAAAAAAATACTTTTAAATAAATAATATGGAGATTCAGATAACCAGTACCAATGCAGATGTTTACCAACCCAGCAGGGAATTATTTGCAGCTATAAATACAGCAATGTTTTTACAGCGTCCACTGCTTTTATCCGGCGACCCCGGAACCGGCAAAACAGAATGCGCCAACTTTGTTGCAAGGCGGCTTAATTTTTTATATCCGTTTCTTTTTACATCAACCAATGCATTGCGGTTTGATACAAAATCAGGTTCACAATCAAGCGACTTATTTTATTCTTATGACGCTGTTTCCCATTTCGGCGACAAAACAAATAAACCCAAAGAATCTTTTATTTCATTTAACAGCCTGGGCATTGCACTATTGGGCACAAATATTCCCCGGCCGGAATATAAAAGCTTCGTGAATTATGAAACAGAGGTTTTTAATAAAAACCCGCCATTTGGTTCTTTGGTTCTTATAGATGAAATAGATAAAGCGCCCAGGGATTTCCCGAATGACCTTTTAGCTGAACTGGAAAAACCCCCGTTTAAATTCAGCATCCGGGAATTACCCCATTTTAAAGTTGAGCAGGATTCAAAATTTCCCGTCTTTATAATAATAACCAGCAACAATGAAAAAGGATTACCAGACGCTTTTCTGCGGCGTTGTGTTTACCACCATATAAATTTTCCGGGTACCAAAGAATTACTTGATATAGTTAAATTAAATCTAAAAACAGAAAATCCATATATCGAAGCGGTGATTGACAGGTTTACAGAATTAAGACAAAAAAATCTTGTAAAAAAACCGGCCACATCCGAGCTGATTGAATGGATTGCCTGTTTACAATATAAAAATCTTTTAAACAACAATATGAACGACTGGAAAAATGCCGATGCAGAATTTAAGCAAAAGCTAATTGAAACTTTGGGCATCATTACTAAATCTAAAACAGATTTTGAAACAATAAGCAAAGATATTAGTGGATAATCAAAAAGATAATTTTACCGGCGATGCACAAAATGTAACTGCACAGTTACCTTTTCATTCTTTCTTTAACGTATTAAAAAGTAACGGTTTTGCTTTAACTACCCAACAGATCATTGATGCCAATAAGGTCATCATATTTTACGCTGACCACATTAAAAATGAAGATGAACTTTGCTTTTCGCTGTTACCAATATTTGCGGGCAATGAAAATGAACAGGTATTGTTTAAACAATTGTTTCTAAA
>JANNYY010000264.1:0-3970 GCA_031410355.1 Chitinophagaceae bacterium
CAACTCATGTAAATTTATTTTTACGGCACATACTTCTGTACAATTGCCGCATAGCGACGATGCGTAACTTAAATGCTTAAATTCATCCATGCCCTGCAGGTGGGGCGTAATAACGCTGCCGATTGGGCCACTGTATGTAGCACCATAAGCATGGCCGCCAATATTTTTATAAATGGGGCAGGCATTTAAACAAGCGCCACAGCGGATGCAGTACAAACTCTCCCGTTGTTTTGGATTTTGTAAAATATTGGTGCGGCCATTATCTAATAAAATAACGTACATCTCATCCGGCCCATCGGTTTCGCCTTCCTGCCTGGGCCCCGTAACAATGGTATTGTACACAGTAATTTTTTGCCCTGTACCAAATGTAGAAAGCAGGGGCCAGAACAATCCCAAATCTGTAAGAGAAGGAATCATCTTTTCAATACCAACAACCACAATATGTGTTTTAGGAAACGCACAACTCAACCTGGCATTGCCTTCATTTTCGGTAACTGCAATGCCGCCAATATCGCTGATGATAAAGTTTGCACCGGTAACGCCAACCTCGGCCTGCACATATTTTTCACGCAGTATTTCCCTTGCTTTAAGCGTTAATTGTTCCGGCGTAAAATCTATTGGGGTTCCTAATTTTTTATTAAACAGCCTCGCCACATCTTCCTTGTTTTTGTGCATGGCCGGTGTTACAATATGGTAAGGAGCTTCCCCATCAAGCTGCTGAATATATTCACCAAGATCAGTTTCAACACTCTCAATACCTATTTTTTCCAACGCATCGTTCAGGTGAATTTCTTCGGTAACCATACTCTTGCTCTTCACCACCGATTTACAATTTTTTGCAGTGCAGATCTTTACAATCTCTTCAATGGCCTGTTCGCTGTTTTCGGCCCAAATAACTTTGCCGCCACGTTTAGTGAAATTCAGTTCAAATTCTTCCAGTTGTGCATCCAGGTTTTCAATGGCCCGCCATTTTACATTCTTGGCTCTTTCCCTGGCCAGGTGTACATCGGCAAATTGTTCTTTTCCTTTGGGTACAACCGCGTTGTATTTACCAATATTAAAATTTATTTTGCGGCGGTGCTCAAGGTCTGCAGCCTTAACGGTGCTTTTGGCTATAAAGGTTTCTGATTGTTCTGACATGGTACCCCAGCCCCTAAAGGGGCTTTGATTGTGTTTTGTTAATAATTATGTTCCCGGCTTTTGTGCTTTGATGAAACTTCATTGGCGACGCTCCGTTCAACGGCGGTAATTTCTATCATCTTTCATCTAAGCAAAGATAGAGTTTTGACAGCGAATCCGGATTTTAAAAACCGATTATCCGGGTAAAAAAAATACCTGCAGCAGGGTACGTAATGCCTTTAAAGAGTTTGTACATTTATAACTCAAACTAAATAAATTTTATAAAAAATACCTGTACCTTTTTCATAGTTTATTTTACAGGATAACAGGCATATATGAAATCAGTAATTTTTTTTATGTTGTTTTTACTTACGGGAAAAAGTATGCTGGCACAGCATTGCCCTTATGATGGCACACACCTGGTAGCCATTAAAGTAGTGGATAAGAAAGGCAAAATGCTTACAACTATTAATACAGTTTTTTATTTGCTGGAAGTAGATAACCCCATGGCAGACTCCTGTACATCTGCCGCAGGCTTAATTAAAAGACAGTTTTTAAACGGCGATGCTTTTGTTATAGAAATCAACAGCAGATTTAATCGTAATGGATACAATACCGAACTAAATAACCGCTTGGTAAATGCGGGGGTTTTTACAAATGCCAACATGATGTTAACCATAAACCAGGCAGAAAATACTTGTACGTTGATTGGAAAAAGCGAAACGGTTTATACCAACTATATATACCAACAAAGAAAGTTTGTAATTGCTTATACAAGTAACGGAAAAGAGATTCGTCAACCACTACCTAACGGTTTTATTTATTCATTATGCACAAATAATAAGGATTTTAAAAATTTTAAAACGCTAACAGTGCGACTGTAGGTTTATTTCAACACAGCTAATTCTTTACCAATCTTTGTAAATGCTTCAATCGCTTTATCCAAATGCCGCTGGCTATGAGCCGCACTTAGTTGAACACGAATTTTTGCTTGTCCTTTTGCAATCAAAAGAAAAAGCGGCTTACATTAAAATGGATTTCGTAAAGTAGTTAATGAATTTGATTTTACGGAATAAAACTGAATAAGCGTTTGATTAACTTTTATAATTTTACCCAATCTTTTGGCTGTAGTATTAAAATTAATGTGTTTCAAAAACTTACGGATGAAATAAGCTGTCTCTGTTTTCTCCACATCTAAATAAACAATACAATAATTCAGATGGCAATAATTTTGTTTGAAAAAATCGGTATCTCTGGTTAAAAATAAAACTCCATGTAATTGTTGAAGCAGTGTAATTATCTGTATATCCTGAATGTCTTTTGCGGCTATATCAACTCCGATTTGTTTAACATGATACCGCCACTTTTCTAAAAGTTCTTTTTGGTCCTTAGTTATGTTTTCGTCAAGCAAATACATCAGGCAAGGGCTAATTTTTCTGATTCTTTAGCCAAAGATTCTTTACTTAAAGTAACCGCCTCTTTAATGGCATTTTTTGATACCGCACCATGCCATTGTTCAATAATGTAATCCCAGGCAAGACCCTGTGCAACCATTTCCAGTACATCATCTACAAAAACCCTGGTACCTTTAAATGTTAATTTTCCATGACATATTTTTGGGTCGGCTACAATATACCTGCCTATAATTTTCTTTGCCATTGTATTTAATTTATTTTATAAAGATAGAATAATTAAAAGCCTTTTTACTTCAACACGCCCAGTTCTTTCCCGATCTTAGTAAACGCTAAAATTGCTTTATCTAAATGCCGCTGGCTATGAGCCGCACTTAATTGTACCCTTATCCTGGCCTGTCCTTTTGCCACCACCGGAAAGAAGAAACCGATCACATAAATTCCTTCATCCAGCAATTTTGCTGCAAAGTTTTGCGCAAGTACCGCATCGTAAAGCATAATGGGAACTATGGGATGGTCACCTGGTTTAATATCAAAACCGGCTTCGGTCATTTTACTGCGAAAATATTTTGTATTGCTTTCCAGCGTATCTCTAAGTTCAGTTGTTTCGCTTAGCATATCCAAAACTGCAATGCTTGCACCTACAATGCTTGGCGCCACCGTATTGCTGAACAAATAGGGGCGGCTGCGCTGGCGCAACATTTCAATAATTTCCTTACGTCCGCTGGTAAAACCGCCGCTGGCACCGCCAAGGGCCTTACCTAAAGTGCCGGTGATAATATCAATACGTCCCATCACATTCCGGTATTCATGCGTACCCCTTCCGGTCTTTCCTAAAAATCCGCTGCTATGGCATTCGTCAATCATAACAATGGCATCATACTTATCTGCTAAATCACAAATCTTATCCAATTGTGCAATGGTTCCGTCCATGCTGAAGCTGCCATCGGTTACAATAATGCGGCTGCGTAAATGTTGTGTTTCGGCAAGTTTCATTTCCAGGTCGGCCATATTATTATGTTCGTAACGAAAGCGTTGCGCCTTACACAAACGAACGCCATCAATAATAGATGCATGATTCAATGTGTCTGAAATGATAGCATCTTCTTCCCCAAACAAAGGTTCAAACACACCGCCGTTGGCATCAAAAGCCGCAGCGTATAAAATAGTATCCTCTGTACCCAGAAAATCAGCCAGCTTTTTTTCCAGCTCTTTATGAATATCCTGCGTGCCGCATATAAAACGCACACTGCTCATGCCATAACCACGGAGGTCAATATATTTTTTGGCTGCTGCCACTACTTTGGGATGTGAGGAAAGGCCCAGGTAATTGTTGGCGCAAAAATTAAGAACGGTCTTGCCGTTTACAATAATTTCAGCGCCCTGTTCGCTGCTGATGATGCGTTCTTTTTTGGAGAGGCCGGCAGTTTCTATTTCTG
>JANNYY010000265.1:0-19131 GCA_031410355.1 Chitinophagaceae bacterium
ACACCAATCATTGCCATGACAGCCAATGTGCTTAAAGAAGAAGTGGATTTGTGTTACCAGGCAGGGATGAATGATTTTATCGGGAAACCGTTTGATACAAAGGAATTGCTGAATAAAATTTTTAACTTAACAAATAAAATAGCATGAATAATAAAAAGCCAACCGTTTTCATTGTAGATGATGAACCATTATTGTCTGAAATGCTAGCCGATTATTTAAAAGAGCAATATGCAGGCTTTAACATCATATCTTTTCCAACAGGGGAAGCCTGTTTAAAAAATTTGTATGAAGAACCAGACGCAGTAGTATTGGATTATTACCTGAATTCAAAAGAAAAAGATGCAGCTAATGGTATTGATATCCTGAAAGAAATAAAAAAGCAAAACCCTGCTTTACCCGTCATTATGTTATCAAGCCAGGAAAGTTATGGAACAGCCGCAAAAACCATTATGTATGGCGCTGTGCATTATGTGGTTAAAAGCCAGGATGCTTTTGAAGAAATTTTTCAACTGATTAAAGCCAATGTATAAATGGTAGATTTAACTTTTTTAAAAAAGTTTACAAAAGACGATCCCAAAAAAATGAAACGTTACATCTCGTTATACCTTGATGTAGCGCCAAAAACTTTTGAGGAAATGAAACGTAACCTCCACAATGAAGATTGGGAACAGCTTCGTATTAATGCACATTCTTTAAAACCACAAGCTGATTTTATGGGGATTGATAGCCTGAAAGAAGAACTCATCAAAATAGAAGAAGCTGTGAAAGCGAATAATCCGGATGTTCTTGAAAGCCTGTTTAAAGCATCGCTTACAATAGCTACAAATTCTGAGATTATACTTAAGGAGATGTTAGATCAATTCTAAAAATGCCCCACAAAAGAAACTACCAAAAATGGAGATCAGTGTTATAATCAATTGGATGACAATAGCTGCTCCGCCATCACCAAATCAACAGGCCGGGTAATTTTAAAATTATTCTCCTCTCCTGCTACCAACTGCACTTTCAAACCAAATGCTTCTACCACAGTTGCTTCATCAGTAAACTTATCTTTATAATCTATCTGGTAAGCGGGTAATAATATTTTGCTATGAAAGGTTTGTGGGGTTTGTACCAGTTTTATAACATTTCTGTCCAGGGCTTCATTACCATCTTCGGTAATGATACGCACACTGTCTTTACAATCAACAACCGGTATGGCAGAGCCTGTTTCTATGGCAGCATCATAGCATCTGCGAATAAGATGAATGCTAACCATGCAGCGCACGGCATCGTGTACAAAAAGAATTCCTTCTTCCTGCACCAATTGTAAACCGTTTTGCACCGAGTGAAACCGGGTGCGGCCACCAATCGTTATCTGTATGCGGTTGTAATCAAAGAATGCATCAATAATTTCCTGCCCCGCAGCAACATGCTCTTCTGGTAAAACCAATATAATTTGCAGATCATCGTAAGCCTGCAAAAAAGCACTGATAGTGTAATACAAAACAGGTTTACCCTGTAATAATAAAAACTGTTTGGGAATTGAATTGTTCATCCGGCTTCCGGTTCCCCCGGCAACAATAATGGCAATTTTTTTCATGGTATATGGTAGAGCTGTCTAACGGCTTCAAGCCGTACTGACACCTGTTAGTCTTTATAAATTCCAATTATTTTTTCTCCAGCACTCTTCATGCCACGGTACATGCCTGCACTGTTAAAGATCATTGCTGCATTTCCTTTTGCATCCACACCAATCATGCCTCCCTCACCATCCATCTTCACTAATTTAACATGCACCACTTCATGCATAGCTTCAGCCAAACTCATTCCTTTATATTCCATAAGGGCACTAACATCATAGGCTGCAACCGCACAAATAAACGGCTCCCCATGGCCGGTACAGCTTATTGCACAGGTTTTATTATTGGCATAAGTGCCGGCGCCAATTAAAGGACTGTCGCCAATGCGGCCATATTTTTTGTTGGTCATTCCGCCGGTGCTTGTTGCACCGGCAATATTTCCATTTTGATCGCAGGCCACCGCACCCACAGTTCCAAATTTTTTATCCTTCATCAATTCCTCTACTCCTTTATGAGTATGATCCAACGAATAATTATCACTGTCTCTTATTTCTTTCCACTGGTCGTAACGGAACTGGGAGAAAAAATATTCATCGGGTTCTAATTTAATGCCCTGCTTTATGGCAAAATCGTTGGCACCTTTGCCGCTTAAAAAAACATGGTTACTATGCAGCATCACTTCAGTGGCCAGTTCAATAGGATTGCGAACATTGCGGATGCCGGCAACAGAGCCTGCCGACAAATCACTGCCATCCATTATAGCGGCATCCATTTCCTGTAAACCTTTTTTTGTAAAAACCGAACCCCTGCCTGCATTGAACAACAGGTTATCTTCTAAAACCACAATGGATGCTTTAACAGCATTAACTGCAGAGCCGCCTTCTTCCAGCACGGCATAACCTGCTGCCAGTGCATCATCCAGGCCCTTTAAATAAGCCCGTTCCAGTTCGGCTGTCATATCCTCTTTTAAAATGGTGCCTGCGCCGCCGTGAATGGCCAATGAAAATTGTTGCATACGTGTTGGTGGGTATTAAATATTGCTCAAAAATATCTAATTTCCCTGCATAAACCATCCACAATTTTATTTACATGTTTAAAAGAAAGTTAACAGCCAGCGAGTATCTCCTGGTAATCGTAAATCTTATTCCCTTGTATTGTGTTTGGTTTGAAGGCTGGAATGCATCGCAGGTTTTTTTGGTGTATTGCTTAGAAACTGTAATTATTGGAATTATTAACGTACTGAAAATGGCCTGTGTAACCATCTTTGTACGAAAAAAAGATACCTGGCAAAATGGTGGCAGCAGCACCCAGCTAAGCGGGTGGTTTTTTATTTTCTTTTTCATCGTTCATTATGGATTTTTTGTTTTTGTGCAAACACAGATTTTTTTTAGTGTAAGCGGATTGGTTCCGGGGGGTTCTTTTTTAACCAGCTACTCAAAAATACCGGGGCTGCTGGGTGATAACGGAAAGCTGATGCTGCTGATATTTGTAGCGTACTATACTTTGCAGAATGTGTTCGATTTTTTCCTGTCGGGTAAATACAAAACCATATCCATGGGACGGCTTATGTTTGAACCTTATATGCGGATATTTGTGCAACAATTTGTGGTAATACTTGGCAGTTTATTTTTAAGCTTTGGCGCAGGCAAAGTCTTTATTCTTGTATTTGTTATTGCAAAAATATTTTTTGAACTGTTTGTAAACTTCAACCGCCTTTTGGAAATTTCAGAAAAAAGAGAGCGGTTGAAAAAAGAAAGAGAAAATAAAAACTTAATACAATAGTTTTTTACACTCCTCCATCAGCCTGCCTTTATCAATAGCAACCGTACCCACTTCCTCACAAACCAGGCCCCCGGCAATATTGGCCATTTCGGCCATCAGCCTTGCATCGCCGGTTGCGGCAAAAACCAATGAAGCAATAGCAATTACCGTATCGCCGGCACCGCTTACATCTGCAATGCTGCGGATATGTGTAGGTATGATGGCCCCATTGTTTTCCTGCTGGTACACAGGATGCTGTGCATAAAAAACACCCTTCTCCGATAAGGTAATTAAAGAAATGCCATGCTTAAGTTTATGCTGCAGCAAAAGATGCATTTCGGTAAGTACGCTGCTGTTTATTTCATCACGTAAAATATTCAGGCCTTCTTTTACTTCTTTAAGGTTTGGTTTAAAAATATCAACTCCTTCATAAGCAAAGAAATTTTTACGCTTTGGATCAACCGCTGTAAGAATATCATACTCCTTACATAAGCCAATAATTTTTTTGATCACATTTTCGGTAAGCACGCCTTTATTGTAATCTTCCAGTATTACTATATCCGGGTTTTCAACAGCAATATAAATTTCAAACGCCTGCAGCAACGCTTGTTCATCACCAGGCATCATATCATCCGGTAATTCTGCATCAAGCCGCATCATGTGCTGGTTACGGCTTATAATGCGGATCTTGTTGGTGGTGATGCGGTGTTCGCTTTGTACCAGGTATTGGGTGTTGATCTTATTTTCCACCAGCAACTTAGTTAACTGTGCGCCATCATCATCTTTACCCAAAACACTCAGCATACTGACTGCTGCTCCCAATGAAGCGATGTTCAATGCCACGTTACCTGCACCCCCGATACGCTGCTCTCTCCTGCTAACTGCAACAACCGGCACGGGTGCCTCAGGCGAAATTCTGTCCACCTTTCCCCACCAGTAAGTATCCAGCATTACATCGCCAACTACTGCCACTTTCAGTTTGGTGAAATCATTAAATAGTTTATCAAAATCCATAAGTTAATACCAATGTTTAGGCTTTATTCTTTTTAGCAACAACAATGTAGTAAATGGGAACACCCAGTAAAGCAATGATGAGCCCCGGCCAGGTAAATTCGGGTTTATAAATAATCAGCAACACACAAAAGGCTAAACCCATTACTATATATATTGCAGGTAAAACAGGGTATCCAAATGCCTTGTATGGCCTTTCCGCATCGGGCCTTTTCTTTCTTAAAATAAAAATACCGGCAATAGTTAACACATAAAAAATCACCACAACAAAAGAAACCATGTCTAATAAATCACCATATTTACCACTTAAACATAATGCACAGGCTACCAAACATTGTATCCATAATGCAAACTCCGGTACTGCATTTTTATTTAATTGTGCTGCTTTTTTAAAAAACAATCCATCCTTTGCCATGGTATTGTAAACTCTTGCCCCAGCCAGTATTAAGCCATTATTACATCCAAATGTAGACACCATAATCATCAGTGCAATAATAAATGTTCCGGCATTGCCAAAAATTACTTTGGATGCCGTTAAAGCAACCCTGTTATTTTCTGCATGTGCAATATCATTTAATGGTAATACAGCCAAATACATGAGGTTTGCTGCAACATAAATTACAGTAACAATTAAAGTTCCAAGAAATAAACTTAACCCGATATTTCTTTTGGGATTCTTTACTTCGCCTGCTATAAATGTTACATTGTTCCAGGCATCACTGCTGAATATTGAGCCCACCATAGCCGCGGCAATGCCGCCCATTAAAGTTGCTCCGGCAATTGGGGCAATGGTAAATCCTTTTGAAACATCACATGCATCAACTAACGAAGTTTTTGTTGCCTCCCAGGCATGGGTCCAGTTTGTTTGCCACACAGTGCCGTTGGAGGCTAATAAAAAACCAAAAACAATTAATCCAAATAAAGAAAGTAATTTAACCGAAGTAAAAAATGTTTGAATTATTTTTCCGCTTTTTATCCCTTTGGTGTTTATATAAGTTAATAAAACAACCAGTAATATTGACACAATTTGCGCAGCACTTATTGAAAAATAAGTGGGCACCCCGCAATCATTTGTGCCCGTTTGTAATTGCCATAAAATATTTGTTTCGCTTAACTGGGGAACCAGGTAGGCAGCAAATTTACTGAACGCAACGCCTACAGCAGCAATCGTTCCGGTTTGTATTACGGCAAAAAAACTCCAGCCATATAAAAACCCGGCCAGTGGATTAAAAGCTTCTTTCAGGTAAACATATTGCCCGCCTGCTTTAGGGAACATGGCACTTAATTCACCATAACTTAATGCGGCCGTTAAAGTCATAAAGCCGGTAATTACCCAAACAGCAATCAGCCAGCCGGCACTGCCCACATTACGGGTAATATCAGCGCTAACAATAAAAATACCGGAACCTATCATGGATCCGGCAACAATCATGGTGGAATCGAATAAACCAAGTGTTGGTTTAAAAGTAGTAGTTTGTTCTGGCATAGTTATTTGGTTTTATACCGGAACAAGATATATAAATTGTGGCAATTTATTGTTTAGATGTGGCTTTCATTTTTGCATTCATGCCTTTTATCACATCGTTGGTAATGTTTAAGGTAGAATCTTTAAATACCATATAATCGAGCCCGGTGCCTGTAGTAAAAATGTACATGTATTTTTTATCCCTGTTATAATCAGTTAAAAAATCTTTCAGTTTCTTTTGTATGTCTTCCATAATGCCAAAACTTTTTTCATTCAGTTTCTGGCTAAGCTCCTGTTTACGGCTGTCAATTTTTTGTTGCTGGTCAATTAGTTTACCCTGAAAGACCTGTGCTTCCTGGTCTGAAATGGCAGCGCCCCTTTTCAAAAAATTATCTTTTTGTGCCTGCAAGCCCCGATAGCCGTTTTCCTGTTCCTGTTCAATCGCTTTCATTTCTGTCTCCAACTCTTTACGCCTTTCTTTTATATAACTTATATTTTCATTCAGCGAGTCAAGCTCCACATAAGCCAATGGTGGCCTGTGCCCGTTACTATCAACTGCCATATAGCTGCTGCTTAATTTTGCTGCCACTGCATCGGTTTTTTTACCCGAAAAATCATAATAATACAGGAAGCCAACAGCCGCTACCAACACAATATTTAATACAAGGGAAAAATTTTTCATCATACGCTTTATTTGGCGGCAATATAGTCACAAACTCCTACAGGGCAATGGGGACAGGATTTTTTTAGGAAAGGGTTAACGCCTGGCCAGCTTAGACATGTATTTAAAAACCCATAATTCCAAAGCTTATCATTCTGCACCAGAATTTCTTCAATATTTATCAGTTTCTTTGATAAAAAAAATTACCATTGAAGATACTGATCATCGAAGATGAAAAAGCCCTGAGCGAAAGTATTGTAAGTTACCTTAAGCAGGAGGAATACATTTGCGAAATTGCGCCTGATTTTAAAACTGCCCTGTATAAAACTGCCCTGCACGATTATGATTGCATTGTGCTGGATATTACATTGCCCGGCGGAAGCGGCCTGGATATTTTAAAAGACCTGAAGGCAAATAAAAAAATGGACGGGGTACTTATCATCTCTGCTAAAAATTCGCTGGAGGATAAAGTTGTGGGCCTTAAAATAGGGGCCGATGATTACCTGCCAAAACCTTTTCACCTTTCAGAATTGAGCGCCCGTATTGCCTCCATCATCAGGCGACGCAATTTTGCCGGAAACAATACGGTACATTTTAATGAAATTACCATTGATACCATGGCAAAACTGGTGTGTATAGATAATATTGCCCTTGATCTTACCAAAAAAGAATATGAATTGCTCTTGTATTTCATCAGCAATAAAAGGAGGGTGATATCAAAGAATGCTATTGCAGAGCATTTATGGGGCGATGAAACAGAAGGCAATATTGATTTTATTTATACCCATATTAAAAACCTGAGAAGAAAACTGCAGGAATGTATTCATACAGATTATATCAGGTCGGTGTATGGCATGGGCTATAAATTTACAGACTGATGAAATTATTATCTAAATATTACAGGGTAAATATTACAGCTACCATCATTGTTGTTCTGGTAAGCAGTGTTTTTTATTATTTCCTCATTCACCACGTATTACTTGAGCAGCTGGATGATGCTTTGAAGGTAGAAGAACAGGAAGTGACCGATCATGTAAAAGAAAACAACAGCCTGCCCCAACCTTCGTACTACAATGATCAGCAGGTTATTTTTTTTGAACTCACCGGGCCAGTTGAAAGAAAATTCGGTACCGTAAAAATTTATAACAAAGAGGAAAAAGAATATATGGTTACCAGGCAGCTAATCTTTTCCATTAAAGTTGCAGGTAAAATTTATAAGGTAAATATCCTTAAATCGCAGGAAGAGACCGAGGACCTGGTAAAACTGATATTACTGATAACATTGGTTATTGTGTTACTGCTGCTGATCATCCTGTTTTTACTGAGCCGGTTTTTGCTGAGCCGGTTGTGGAAACCTTTTAATGCCACCGTTGAAGAATTAAAAAAATTCAACCTTTCAGGCAAAGAGAAGCTACAGCTTAAAAACAGCCCCATCAATGAATTCAGAGACCTTAATGAAGCGGTAACTATCATGGCGGGCCATGTTAGCAGGGAGTATGATACTTTAAAGGTTTTTACAGAAAATGCATCACATGAAATGCAAACGCCTTTAGCCATCATTAATTCAAAATTAGATGTACTGATACAGGATGAAAGCATCAATGAACAACAGATGAACCAGTTGCAGGGTATTTACCAGGCGCTTGACAGGTTATCTAAATTAAATTATTCTCTTTTATTGCTTACCAGGATAGGCAACAATCAATTTACCCAAACAGACAATATTCCATTAGATAAAATTGTAAAAGAAAAACTTATTCAATTTGAAGAATTGACCGAAAGCAGGAGGTTGAAAATAACAACCGGTATTACGCCCGCAATTATCCATTGCAATAAGCAATTACTGGATATTTTATTAAGTAACCTTTTAAATAATGCCATCCGTTACAATATGGAAAATGGTGCCATTTCAATAGTAGTTTCTGAAAATAAACTGGTGATCGCAAATACTTCTCCATTACCGGCTTTGGATGAAAAGCAGGTCTTTCAGCGCTTTTACCGCCATCATGATACAACACCCGAAGGCAATGGCCTGGGTCTTTCCATCGTAAAACAAATATGCAATGATGCAGGATTTTCTATTGCATATTTTTACCGGGATAACCAGCACCAGTTTCATATACATTTTTAAAATGAAATTGCCTTAAATTATTCATTAACTGAAACAGAATTATTTATTGTATTTTCGGCTGCCTGGTTTCAATTTTGCTGATCAATTTATTATCGCATCACATGAACTATAAATTTCTACATAACCGCTACAGCATACTATTTGCTTTCATTTTACTGTTCACGCTGCTTTCATTTGTAACCAGAACTTCATTGATCATCTTTTCAGCTTCTGCAGCAGCATTAAAGCCAGTTGCAATTTTGCGTATTTACCTGCAGGGTTTTGTTTTTGATATTGGCGTTGCCATTTTTCTTTCTGCTTTGTATTCGGTTTACCTGTTGTTTTTGCCACAAAAATGGAATAACACCAGGCTCAACAGGATCATTGCTTTTGCCGGCTTTTTTCTTATCATGTTTATTGTGATCTTTTCTTTTTTTGCAGAGTTTAGTTTTTGGCAGGAGTTTGAAAGCCGGTTTAATTTTATAGCTGTAGATTACCTGATATATACTTATGAGGTCATCAATAATATTAATGAATCTTATCCGCTGCCTTTACTGATAGGGGGTATGCTTTTAATAGTGCTGCTTATTACCTGGTTATTTATTAAAAAGAAAGTATTTAAACTGAGTTTTACCTCCAGTACTTCTTTTTTAAGCAGGCTGCTTATTACCGGTTGTGTTTTAGGTATAGCTGCGTTCTATTTATTCTTTATAAAAAATGATTGGGCCGAAAAAAGCGCCAACCGCTATCAGAACGAATTATCAAAAGCAGGTATTTATTCTTTTTTTGCTGCATACCGCAACAATGAGATCAGCTATGCTCAATTTTATAAACTCAACGGTAATACAGAAGTTTTTAATACCCTCCGGGAAGAGCTTACAGAAGATAGTACGAGTTTTACGCAGCTTCAGCCATCTATCAGGAGAACAATAAATAACGGCCCGGTAAAAACAAAGCCTAATGTGATCATGATCACTATCGAAAGCTTTAGCGCCGATTTTATGAAAACCTTTGGCAATACACAAAACCTTACACCCTTCCTCGATTCGCTTGCAGGCAACAGTGTTTTATTTACAAACCTGTACGCCACCGGAACCCGTACCGTAAGAGGTATGGAAGCATTATCTTTAGCTATACCACCAACACCCGGCAGCAGTATAGTGAGGAGGCCAAACAATAATAATTTATTTACCATTGGCACCGTTTTTAAAAAAGCAGGGTATGAAAGAACATTTGTGTATGGCGGTGATGGATACTTTGACAACATGAATCAATATTTTGGCAGTAATGGGTTTAATATTATTGACCGGGGCAGAAACATCATGCCCGGAGATGATTTTAAAACCACCCGTTCAACTATTAAAGACAGCCTGGTACATTTTGAAAATGCATGGGGAATATGTGATGAAGACCTGTATGATGCAGTGATAAAAGATGCAGATGAGAAATATGCAGGGGGCAAGTTATTTTATGATTTTGTAATGACCACTTCAAACCACAAACCTTACACTTATCCTGCGGCAAAAATTGATCTTCCTTCGGGTTCAGGCAGAGAAGGCGCTGTAAAATACACCGACTACGCCATACAGCAGTTGTTCAAAAAAATTAAAGACAAGCCCTGGTTTAAAAATACGGTCATCATTTTGATTGCCGATCATTGCGCCAACAGTGCAGGTAAAAACGAAGTTGACATTTCTAAATATCATATTCCATGTATGATCGTAAATCTTCCCGGTGCTCAAAACACAAAAATTGAAAAGATGTGTTCGCAGATAGATCTTTACCCTACTTTATTTAAGTTGATGGGATGGGATTATGAAAGCAATTTTTTTGGCAAAGATGTAATGGCCGCTTCTTACCGCCCTGCAATAGTTTTAGGAACGTATCAGAAACTTGCTTTTCTGCGTAACGACAGCCTTGTTATTCTTGGCCCCCAGCAGGCAGTGCAAACATTTATTTATAACAAAACTACTAACCAGCAGTTACCTGCCAGCTTCCCCGCTTATATCGTTAATGAAGCAATTGCATTATACCAGGGTGCCTGGTATTTATATAAATATGGAGGATTAAAAGAATAAATGCCCGATAATTTCCAGCATTAACCTTGGGTGCAATTAAAGTTCTTTTCTATGAATCAACCTTAAAAAAGTTGGTAAAACAATCAGTAATAATGGCAATGCAGCCAATAAACCTCCAATAACAGCAATTGCCAAAGGCTGGTGCAATTGGGCACCTGCACCAATGCCCAATGCCAATGGTAATAAGGCTACAATTGCTCCAAGTGCTGTCATTAGTTTTGGCCTAAGCCGGGCGCTGATGGCAAATACAATACTCTGTTGAACACCCATTGTTAATCTTGACTGAACATATTGCTGGTAAGTAAAAATGGCATTCTCGCCAACAATGCCTACTATCATTATAATGCCGGTATAGCTGCCCACATTTAAGGGCGTATTGGTAAGATACAGTGCCAGCAGGCATCCGGCAACACCCAAAACTGCCAACAGAATTATAAAAAACGAAACGATGAATTCCCTGAACAAAGCCAGCAACACAATGAAAACCAAAATACAGGCAGCCAGTAAAATATAAAGCAGTTCGGTAAAAGCCTGTTGCTGCTGAGCATACGAGCCTCCATATTCAATATGATAACCAGGCGGCAGAGAAAGTTTTTGACTGATCTCTTTTTGAATATCCTTTAATGTACTGCCGAGATCACGATTTTCTAAACGGGCAGTAATTACACCAATCATTTTTTGATTTTCTCTTTCTATTTGCGCTACACCTTTTTCTAATTTTACATTTGCAACTGTGTTTATTGGTTTTAATAAACCAGCAGGCAAAAAGATATTGCCGTTTGCCAATGAATTTACATTTGTACGCAACGCATTTGGATACAGCATACGGATGTCAATCAATTGCTCCTTTTCCATAATGGTACTTATCACATTGCCTTCCAGTTGGGTTTGCAATTGAAATTGAAAATCGTTTGGGGTTACGCCAAACTGTGCCAGTTTTGCTACATCGGGCTGTACCAATACTGTTGGCCCCGCTATTACAATACCATTAAATACATCGGCTGTGCCTTTTACATTTTCTACAATTTCTCCAGCCTGTATAGAAAGTTCTTCCAGCTTCTGCCTGTTATCTCCATAAATTTTCAGTTCAACGGGTTGAACGCTGCTCATCAGATCTCCCAGCATATCGCCGATAACCTGTCCAAAATCAATTTGAAGCTGCGGTAATACAGCTTCTATTTTTATTCGCAGATCAGCCGATACCTCATCAGTGGTTTTGCTATGTTTCTTTTTTAATTGTATTAAATAATCTCCACTGTTAGGTTCTGTAATAAAGAATCCCATTTGCGTTCCCAGGCGACGGCTGTAAGTTTCCACCTCAGGATCTTCCTGGATAATTTTATCTACTACCCTCAGCATTCTGTCGGTTTCTTCCAGCGTAGTTCCCGGAGGACTGTTAAAATCAAGTACGATGCCCCCTTCATCCATTTCGGGTAAAAAGCCTGATGGCATTTTACCCGGTAATAAATAAATAATAATGGCGCAGGCAACTGCAAATAAAATACTGATGTAAGCGTGGCGTATAAAAAACCGGATCCAGCCACCGCTCTCCTTTTGTTTTTTACCAACGGTTATTGATGTTTTTACAACTACCGTTTTTAATGTATACGGGAACAATAAAAAAAATGCAGGTAATATCAACCAGGTAACCAGGAAAGATGCAGTTAATGTAATGATCATGGTGAAGGCCAGCACTTTAAAATAAGCTCCGGCCACGCCACTCATTAAAATAAAAGGAATAAAAATTACAATGGTACTTAATGAAGAACCTATCATGGCCGGAAATAAATATTTAATGGCCTTACTTACAATACCCGGCATGGGTTCATCGGGATGCTCTTCGTGGCTGCGGTGAATTTGTTCTACTACAATTACTGCATCATCAATCATCAGGCCAATGGCCGCAGCAATGGCGCCCAGTGTCATGATATTAAAGGTATATCCAAATGCATACAGGCTAACTAATGTGAAAGCAAGCGTTGTAGGTATAGTGAGTAATATTACCAGGCTCGATTTCCAGGAACGCAAAAAAACGATCACAACAATTATGGCAAGTATTAAACCGATCCATAAAACATCTTCTATACTTTTTACACTCCCATTTACAAAGTCGGCCTGCAAATAATAAGGTTTAATTTTTACATCTTTGGGCAGGATGCTTTCCAGCTCTTTTACTTTTTTTAAAACGCCATCATTTACATCAATCAGGTTGGCATTGGGTTGCTTAATAACGGCTATCAATGGTACATCTTTACCATTTGCATTGATCTTTACGTACTCTTTGCTTTCCGAAATTTTTATATCCGCAATATCTTTCAGCAGCACCACCCTTTTGGCAGAGTTTACAATTACCAGGTTTTCCAGTTCTGTTTTACTGTCAATGGCATTGTCGGTTATGGCCAGGTACAAACGGTTGTAATCACTTATATATCCGTTACTCTGCAACACATTGGTTTGTGCAACTACCATACTTATCTGCTGCGGCGTTATTCCCAATTCTGTTAACTTATCCTGTTTTAAAAGTATCTGGTATTCTTTACTTTTTCCGCCTATCACTGCAACATCTGCTACGCCGGGCGTGGCTGCCAGAAATGGTTTTACCTGCAACAGCGCTATCTTCTTTAATTCTATCGGCGACCGGATACTCTCCATACTAAAACCCATTACCGGTAAAATAGAAGGGTTCATTTTTTCTACAGTGAGTTGTGTGCCGGGTAACAAACTGCCACGCACATCATTGATCAGCGATTCCATTTGCAGGCGGGCCAGGTCAACATTGGCATCCCATTTTAAAAAAACAGAAATTTCGCAACTGCCTCTTGATGTGGTGCTGCGGATATAATCCAGCCCCTCGGTACGCTTGATAATATTTTCCAGCGGAATAGTAACCGTAGCCATCATTTTATCAACGGGTTGCTGGCCGGCATCGGCAATTACTTTAAGTTTGGGAAAAGTAATATCAGGAAATAAACCTGTTTTTAAATTGGAGAAACTGAAAGCGCCCGCCAGGATGATCAAAACGGCTAAACCTAATAATGTTTTTTTATGGTAAGCATGTTGCAACTTCATCATTGCTCTTTTTCGGTTTGTATTTTTACCAATGATGAATCAGATAAACCATAAGCGCCTTTCACAATAATTTTATCATTCAACCCTACTCCTGCTATAATTTCCCGCAGGGAATCATTTTGTAAGCCTGGGGTTACCGGCACTTTTATTGCCAGGGAATCATTTATTAATTTCATTACCCAAAACGCATCCTGTGTTTCATTGGTTTGAATGGCTTCCAATGGCAGGGAGACTGCATTTTGTTTTTCCCTTACAGGAATATGAACAATCAGGTTCATGTTTTCAGGCAATAAGCTGTTGCCCGGAAACCTGATCAAAAAAGATTGGGTTTGCGATGCAGAATCTATAAAAGGAGATTCTTCCTGTATAGTGGCCAGTATTGTTCTTCCATCAGGAAATTTAACAGAACAGCCTTTTCCTTTGTAAACAAACCGGTGATACTCGTAGGGTACATTTACAACCAATACCAGCGATGCAGGATCGGTAATGGTAGCTAAAATATCTCCCTCATTTACAAAATCGCCGGCACTGTAATTAACGGCTGTAAATATGCCCGATGCATTGGCAAATACATTAATTGGTGTTTGAAATTGTTTTAACGATGGCTCCCTGCTGTCAATATCTTTAAGCGCATCCTGTTCTTTGGTTTTGATGCTGCAAAATAACGTACCATTCGAAATCAGGTCGCCCGTTTTCCATTTCATGCCGGTTATGTACCCGGTAATATTAGCTCTTATGGTTAATTTTTTTTGAAACTGGGTATTGCCGTTTAACTGTATGTAATCAGTAAATCCCTGTGTAATTGGTGCAGTAATGGTTACCGAAGTTTTTACAGTCTCCTGTGTAGTGGTTTCATCTGCATTTTTATTTGAGCAGGATGCAAAAAATAAAATGCCTGTGCAATTAATAATATAGATGAAACTTTTCACTTTCATATTCATTAATGTTTACCAGTTGTAATAATTATACTGGTTAATATACAGCAGTAAATTGGTTTCTGCTAATGCTTTGTTTTTTTGCAGTACTGCATATTCCTGCAGCGCATTAATATAATCCATCACCGTAACCTGGCCCTGTATTACTTTATCTTTTATAATGTCTAATAAGAGTTCCTGTTTTTTTATTGGCTCTTTGGCCATTTCAATGGTTTGTTTCAATTGATCTATCTGTTGCTTTGCATTGCGGATGTTGTTTTGCTGCAGCAAAGCCGCGTTGTTAAGATAAAGTTGTTGATTAGCGAGTAAAACTGAATTTTGCCGTTGGTATAATTTTCGCTGCTGGCCATCGCTGATAGGTATGCTCAGGTGAACACCTGCGCTGAGCCCTACATTATGTGGCACGTTCCTTATATCTGCAGCGTTCACGCCTGTTGAACCCAACAAACTTACCTGTGGTTTATATTTACTGTTAAATACATTTTGTTGTGCAACCAGGTTTAAACTGTCTAATTTAAATTTTTGAACATAGTTGAATTCTGCTGGAGATGCAGTTTCAAAAATTGCAGGCCTTTCCAGCAGATAGTTTGCCGTATCACTTACTAATGAAAGATTTTTTAACAATGCCAACCCGTTGTTGTAAGCAAACTGCAACTGGCTTAAATCATTCCGGTTGGTTATTAACTGTATATCCAGCAATAAAAAATCATTCTGCTGCAACAACCCTTTTTTCACCAATGCTTCTACCAATGGTTTACGGCTCTGCAACTGGTCAATAATTTTTTGCAGGTAAGTGCTCTGTTGCAAAAACTGGTAAGTAATAATATACTGGTCTGTTATCGTTTTTCTTAAGTCATGCTCAATCTGCCTGCGGCCATATAATGAAATATCGGATTGTATTTTGTTTTGTTCGTACAATCTTTTTATAGCTGATGAATTAAACAAAGGGATAGCCACATTCAGTTGTGCGGCATATAAACCGCCATTTGTAAGGCCAACATCATAGCCATAAGCCTTAGGAGACGGGTTGGTGGTAATACTAACTGGCCGGCCATTATCAAAAAAGAAAGGAGCAAATAAATAATCAGCTGTAAAGCTTACTTGTGGCTTTTTATTTTGTGCGTTTATAAATTCATTTTGTATTTGGAAATATTGTTGCTGGTTATTGATCTCTGCTAAATTGGGGTTGCTCTTTAATGCGCCGTTAACAAAATAATCAATATTCTTTTGCTGGGCAAACAACTGCAGCGGTAATAAAAAACATAAAAACCATATTTTCTTTCTGTTCATCCCCAAATATTTTATTTAAACCATTCACTACCCCCGTTATCAAATTCCAGTTTATCTTCTTTTTTTTCTTTTTTGGCTTTACCAAACCGGTAACTTACCCCAAGATAAAAAATTCTTGCATCTCTTCTTCCTGTTGAGGTTTGATTTAAGTACGATGTATTAAAATACCTTTTCTCTTTTGCCGATGCCAACAGGTCGGATATGGTAAGTGTTATCGCCAGTTTCTTTTTCATCAGGTCCTGCCGCATACCAATATTGGTAATAAACCGGGGGTATTCTTTGCCCTGCGGCGTTAACCTTGCCGAGCGGTAATTGGCGCTCAACTGTACCAGGCTGGTTTTTGTAACTGTAAAAGTTGTATTGATATTTGTGCTGAAAGAAACAATTGATTTACTTTGAGAATAGCCCAGGTTTGATGCATCAATCTGGCTGTAAAAAACATTGCCGCTTACATTGCCGGTAAATATTTTTTTTACTTTGGCCGAAAATATCAACTCCAGTCCGGCAGACTTATCTTTAGCCAGGTTTTCGGAAGTGGTTAATAAAGTAGAATCGTTGATGGGTTTTATAACTTCTGTAAAACCATTTGTGCGATACCTGTAATATATGCTGGGTACAAATGAATAATTTTTGTTCTGCCATTTATAACCAAACTCAACCGAGTTAATAATTTCGGGCAGTAGTTTTGGATTGCCGGCCCGCAGGTTCCGGGGATCACGGTATTCAGGAAAAGGATTTAATTCATCAGGGTCGGGCCGGTTAATGCGCCTGCTGTAATTTAACTGCAGCTCATGGTCATCATCAATTTCATAACTTAAATGCAGTGTTGGATAAAGTTTAAAATAATTATTTTTTATCAGTGAATCTAAGGTTACCAAATTGCCTTTAATGTTAACCAGTTCGCCTCTCAGCCCGGCTTCGTAACCAAAAGCCTCATAACTTTTTTGATAAGTTGCATAAATTGCCTGTATGCTTTCTTTGTATAAAAACAGGTTTGTTTTTACAATATCTTTTACAAATGTCCGCCGTGCAGTATCATAATATTCACCATAAAAATCAAGGTCTTTTTTGTTGAAGGAGCCATCGTAGCCTGCTTCCAGCTTACTGCTTTCATTGATGGGTAAAGTATAATCAATGGTCAACTGGTTTTCATTATCTGCTTGTTTTATTAAAGTGTTATCCTGCGCAGTGGGCCTTACAGGCAGGTAATACAGGTTCCAATAGTGGTTATCTTCCGCTTCGTTTGATATAGAATTATTATACTCAATATTCAATTCATGATCCTCTTTTTTATATTTATGATTAAAGAATGCAGCTACACTTGTTTGCTTTTCAAATTCCGGATCGTATCTAAACCTGTCGTAGTTTTCTATTAAAATATTTTGAGCGTTGTAAGTAAATTTATTTACCACATCGTGTTTGGTAAGTTTGCGGTTATAATAATCACCGCTTATGCCAAAGCTATTGCGCTCATTAAAAGTATAATCCATGCCCAGGTTTGCAAAATGCGTAACCGGCCTTAGTTTTGAGAGGTTTGTTTCATTATAATAACTGCCCGGTTTGCCGGCACTATCAAAATATATCCTGTCAGTTTTATTGGTACGTTTCCTGTTGTCCTGCCGCAAACTGTAACCGCCAAATAAATTTATTTTACCAGGATTATAATTTAAAGATACGTTGCCGTTGTAGCGGTCATTATTACCGGCATTGGCTGTAACAGTCCCATTCCAGCCAAGCTTTGTATTTTTTTTAAGTACGATATTGATGATGCCCGATGTACCATCGGGCCTGTAACGGGCAGATGGATTGGTAATAACTTCAATACGCAGAATTGAATTGGCGGGCAACGATTGTAAAACTTCGGCCCTTGTTTTTCCCATTAGCGGCGAAACTTTTCCGTTGATAAGTATCAGTACATTGGCCGAACCACGCAGGCTAACCTGCCCGTCAATATCAACTTCCACCGAAGGAATATTTTTTAAAATATCGCTGGCTGCACCCGATTTGCTCATAATATCCTGGTCAACATTATACACTTTTCTGTCAATAGAAGTATTTAAAGTTGTTTTTGTTGTTGCTACAGTAACCTCGTTTAATTTTTTTGCATCATGGTTCAGTTCAACAATACCCAGGTTTATATTTTTCTGTCCTGCTGCAATTTTTAAATCCCTGGCAGTATAATCATCATAGCCAATAAAGCTGTAGCGGATGAGATAATCTCCCGGCGGGATTTCTCCAATACTGAATTTGCCCTTTTTATCGGTAATGGTTCCTTTAATTGTTGTACTGTCTTTTTTATTAAGTAAAACCACTGTTACAAATTCAACAGGTTGCTTAGATATTTTATCAACAGCGGTACCGCTGATTATAAATTTTCCCTGTTGAGACATAACAGGCATGGTTATAAAAAGAAAACTTATTAAAACAAGATACTTCATAGAAATAATATGATAGCTACAGGTAAATATAAATGCCTTACTGGCATATAAACTATTAATTTTAAAAAAATTAATACACTGTTATTTTCCAATAACCAAAACCTGGAAAGTGCCGGGTTTCATTTTGGGGCGCCCCTTTTGATTAGGGTCCTGCGTTTCAAATTCGGCTGTTGGTAAATAAATAAGATGTGTAGCTTCATCAAGCGTAATTGTTCTTGCCGCTCTTTTAGTTACTACATTTTCCAGCACAGAAAATTTATCTGCATGCTCTTCATGTATAACAGTCATATTTCCATCGCTGCCGTTTGATGTGTAAATGTTTTTTGTTGCCGCATCAAAAGCCACACCATCGCAGCCATCGCCAATAGTAATTTTGTCAACTACTTTACCATTGTTTGCATCAATAATCATCAGCAATTTTTCGCAGCCTGCAAATAATCTTTTTGTTTTAGCATCATAAGCAAGGCCGGTAGGCCCCTCGCCCGGTGCAATACTCCAGTGATCAAGCACTTTAAAATTTTTAGTATCTACAACAACTATTTCATTTTTATCTTCCACATTTACAAAAAGCTTACCCATTCCATCGCTTACAGCAGTTTCGGGTTTGCCACCCACATCCACACTGTCAAGCAACATATTGTTTACCGGGTCAATAATGCTGAGGTTTTTACTGCGCCCGTTACAGGTAATTATTTTTTTTGAAAAAGGTTCGTACATAATGGCATCGGGATTTTGGCCTGTTGCAATTTGT
>JANNYY010000266.1:0-15228 GCA_031410355.1 Chitinophagaceae bacterium
GCCTTAATGGTAAAGGCAAGACCAACCTGCTTGATGCTGCTTACTATTGCTGTTTTACTAAAAGTTATTTTACCAAGGCCGATGGGCTGAATATGCAGTTTGGCAGTGATGGGTTTAGGGTGGAAGCCCAAGCCCCCTCTATCTCCCCCGAAGGGGGAGGAAACCCTGGAGAGCTGAGCGAAGGTAGAAAAGATGCAAAAAAAAAGACAGATGAGATTGTTTGTATTTTCAGGGAGTCTGGTAAAAAAGAGGTTTTATTAAACGGAGTGGCTTATGCAAAACTATCGGAGCATATTGGAAAATTTCCGGCGGTGATGATTGCGCCGGATGATATTGGTTTGATAACAGATGGCAGCGAAGAGCGGCGCAGGTTTATGGATACCGTGCTCAGCCAGATGGACGCAACATACTTACAACAACTGGTGATCTATAATAAAGTACTGCAACAACGCAATAGTTTACTCAAGCGTTTTGCAGAGCAGGGAAAAACAGACTGGTCGCTGCTGGAAGTACTGGATGAACAGTTAATTGCACCGGGTAATATTATTTATGCAAAAAGAAAAATATTTGCAGAAGCTTTAATTCCACTGGTGCAAAAATTTTACCACCGCATTGCAGATAATGAAGAGCTAATTACATTGCAATACGAAAGCGGGTTAAATGAAAGCAGCTTTTACGATCTGCTGAATCATTGCAGGCAAAAAGATTTTATGCTGCAGCGCAGCAATGCCGGTATACACAAAGATGATATAGCCTTTCAGCTAAACGGGCAGGTGTTTAAAACAACTGCATCGCAGGGGCAGCGAAAAAGTTTATTGTTTGCATTAAAGCTTGCAGAGTTTGAGTTATTAAAGATCAACAAAGGCTTTGCCCCGCTGCTGCTGCTTGATGATGTATTTGAAAAATTAGATGATAACCGCATGCACCAGCTATTACTTTGGGTTTGTAACGAAAATAACGGGCAGGTTTTAATTACCGATACCCACAAAGAAAGATTACAGGAAGCGTTTGAAAAATTAAATACAGCATACCAGGTAATTGAATTGTAATTTTTGCCTTCGGCAAAAGGGTCGCCACGGATTCCACAGATTAACACGGATTGTTTTATTTGCTTCGCAAATATTTATTGCTACAGAGGCACGGAAGTAACACTGAAAAAATACATCTTCTTGTTCTTTTCCGTGCTTCTGTGCCTCTGTGGCAAATTACAATCTGCCGCAGGCAGAATTAATAAACCAATCCGTGTTAATCTGTGCAATCCGTGGCAACAAATATTTGCGTAGCAAATACCGTACTTTTATGCCATGGGAGAAATTTCTTTACAGGATGCCATCAACCAGTTTTTGCAAAAGAGCAAACTTAAAAACGGTATACAGGCATTGCGTATTGAAGATATTTGGGAAGAAGTGATGGGTAAAACCATTGCAAAATACACGGATAAGATACAGATCATCAATGCAACTTTATTTATTACAACAACCGTTGCTCCGTTAAAAAACGAATTGCTGTATCAAAAAGAAAAAATTATAGAAAGGGTTAATGAGGCATTGGGTGAAAAGACGATAAAAGAAGTTGTGATAAAGTAGTAATTGGTAATTGGGACTTAAGAATTAGGTTGGTATTCACGGGCTTTAACCTAATTCTTAAGTCCCAATTCCTAATTCCTGTTCACTTATTCTCCAGCCCCCTCACTGTATACCCTTCCGCTCTCAACAACGCTATCAGCCCGGCTTTACCCGTTAAATGTCCTGCACCCACAGCAACAAATACCGGTTCTTTTTTCATGATCTCTTTTAATTGTATAATCCAGTTTTTGTTCCGGTCATCCAATAAAATATCCTGGTTATTTTCAAGGCCAAATGCAGGATCGTTTATAATCTTTTCTATATCATTAAGCTGCTGATTTTTATATGCAGCTAACATCAACCCAAAATAAATCCTTGATTTTTCCATACTGTCTATTGCATCCAGCAATTCTTCGGCCTGTTTTTCGTAAGGGATACTGTCGAATATAGAAGCCTGGAAAGCCATTGTTTCCAAACCTTTAATTTCTTTTTTACCCGCTTTTGCAAGCTGCATAATTTCTTCTTCCACACTGCTTACTGCATTGCAGGGCATCATTTTTGGATACAACAATGCCACCAAAAATTCCGGCTTCATACCCTGGAAAAGGCCGATGGGTGTTTGTAAACTGTCTTTAAAATAATCTGAAACTCTTTTATATTCTTCTGGAGTATAAAGGTCTTTTAATTTTTTTCCGTCTTTCATGGTCATCAGCGTTATGCCGCCAAATAAAGTTGCCGGATCATCCATGTCCAGCTCCAGGTAAATTTCTTTACTGTTGCTGATGGCCTGTTTTAATGCAGTACTGAAATTTATATCATCTTTACAAAGCAAATGAAAGGTGCCAAATAAATATGAAGGCGCGGAAATCCCGTTGCCGCTTATTTCCCACAACAGCGTATTATCATCTGCATTGGTTTTTAATTTGCTTTCATTGGATTGTGCCTTTGCAGTGCCAAGGCTAAAGATCATACAAAAAAAATACAGCAATTTCATTCAAAATAATTTACATAAAATTAGTGATAACATGCTTAACAATGATGCGATTTGCTATATTAGCTCAAATATTCAGCATGAAAACAGTTTATACGATACTGATTTTTCTTTTTACTGTATCACTACAGCTAACAGCACAAAAAGGGCAACCCGCTTTTGGCAAGGTAGATAAAGCCGACCTGCTGATGACTGATTGCGATTTTGATAAAGGTGCCGATGCGGTTGTTTTAATTGATTATGGAAATATTTATTACGATCGCGGTACGGTAGGTTATTCATTATTTAAAACTGTTTTTCAGCGCCGCACCCGAGTTAAAATTTTAAAAGAAAAAGGAATTTCGCAGGCCGATATTGAGATTCAGTATTATACCCATAATAATGAAGAAAAAATATTAAAACTAAATGCCAATACTTATAATATTGATGAGGCCGGCAAAATACTGACTACCGAAGTTAAAAAGAGTTCCATCTACTCAAAAAAAATTGATGGCAATTATTCAAAAATGATCATTGCTTTTCCCGAAGTTAAAGTTGGGAGCATCATTGAATACTCTTATACCATTGAAAGAGAAACTTATGGGCTTAGAAACTGGTATTTCCAGGGCCGGATACCGGTGCGGTACAGCGAATACCAGTTGAAAATTCCACAAATATTCCGTTTTTCTGTACAGCCTTCTATAATTGATCCGATAGAAGACAAACAGGAAGTAATTGATGAACTGCTTTCGGCAGACGAAGGTGTAGTACAAACCAAATCGTTAAAAAGCAATTACATTATGCGTAACCTGCAGGGTATAAAAGATGAGCCATTTATGGGCTCACCAAAAGATTATATGCAGCGTTTGGAATTTCAGATGACACAGATCTATTACGATGAAAACCGCATTATTGATCTTAGCTTAAAATGGAAAGATGTTATAAAAAACAGGTTGAATAATGATGAAGATTTTGGTTTGCAACTGGAAAAGACAATTTCATCTGCAAAATCATTTGTAGAAGAAGCAAAACAAATTGCAGATGTGGAAACAAGAATGAAATTTATGTACAACAATTTCCGCAAATCAATGAGCTGGAACGGGAATGAAGAATATGTGTACACTGATAATGGCATAAGCAATACCTGGGAAACCAAAACCGGTAATATTGCAGATATAAACCTGTTATTGATAAAACTTTTAAATGATGCCGGCGTAAAAGCCACTCCAATTCTTTTTAGTACCAGGGATCATGGGCTGGTAACACCCAATTACCCCTCCATTAGCCAGTTTAATACAGTAATGGCTTATGTAACAATCAGGGATAAAATTTTTGTGCTGGATGCAACAGATAAAATGATTAATTACAAATTAATGCCGGAAAAAATAGTTAATACAAACGGTTTTTTAGTTGAAGGAGAAAACGGAAAATGGAAGGATATACTTTCGGGTAAATACCACTATAAAGTAATGGCAGCAGTACAGGGCGAAATTGATGCTGAAGGAATGATGAAAGGAAATGGCCTCGTTAACTGTTCGGATTATGCACGTGTACAACGTGGTGAGGCATGGGCCAGGAACAAAGAAAAATTTAAAGAAGATTATTTCATTAAAGCATACCCTGCTGTAAAAATTGAAGAAATTACTGTAAATAATGTGGAGGCAGATTCATTGCCGCTGGAACAAAAAATAAAATTTAGTTCAGCATTAAACAGCTCGGGCAACTATCGTTATTTTCCTATAAATCTTTTTTCCGGCCTGGAAGAAAATTTATTTATTGCCAGTAACCGTGTTTCTGATATTGATTTTGGTGTACAAAAGGACTACACCATTTTTGGAAACTATACCATTCCGCCTGATTATGTTTTTGATGGTGTGCCTGAAAATTTTTCTATGGCAACATCAGATAACGGCATTATTTTTAACCGCTCGGTACAGGTAGAAACAAATTTGTTAAACGTAAGAATGACGGTTGAATTTAAAAGATCATTTTACCCTGCCGGCTCTTACCCTGAGTTTAAGGAGTTTTACAAAAAACTTTTTGATAAGTTAAATGAGCAGGTGGTAATCAAGAAAAAATAAAGCTTGAAAATTATGCTTTCAAAACATTGTATAAACTGCCACCCTTTTCAAAAAGCCGGCTAATTCTTTTTTCAGTGGCAAGATCTTTTTCTACCGGTGGTGCATGATGTGGTTTGATACGTGCATCTAATACCAGCGGGCCATTGCAGCCCCAATGTTTGTTTTCAGTAAAACTATCAATGCCATAAATATCATGGCTGGGATTGCAACGGGTAAATGTTACCCATAAAAAATTATTAAGTTTTTGACTGATGAAGGCTGAATTGTCACAAATTAGAATGAATGGAATGTTCTTTAATTGATCTTCCGCAGGATACTGTGCATTGATTATTGCAAATTGATCATTGATCATTTCCATTTCTTTTTTTGCGGTTTCATAATTTGAAAATGCTTTTGTTTGTAATGCAAGTACGCCGGGCATTATCAATTTCGGATTCTCAAAACCCTGCAGACTATTAAATGCTTCGGGTATTGTTATACCCAGCTCCCTGATGGGCTCTCCGTAAGCGGCGAGCACAACCTTGCTACCGCTGTTCAACCCTACGCCTGAATAGTCCAGTGTATCAATAGTGGTGTTGGTATAAAAATGAATATCTCTTTTTAAATTTATTCTTTCCAAAATAAAACGGAAATAATCTTCAATATTATTTGTGTTTAACTCATTACTGTCATCCGCTGTTATAAATAGAAATTTTGCCAGGCTCAGTTGCCCTGTACCTAAAACATGATTTGCAATGGTTAATATTTCGGCTGGCTGCTTTGTTGGTGAATAGGGCGTATATCTTTCGCTGCCAATTGCAAGTAACAATGGATGCACCCCGGCAGCATCAACTGCATGCACTTCTTTTAACCCCGGTATTTCCTGCTGAATGGCCTTGCCTGTAATTGTATGAATAAGCTGGCCAAAGCTGGTATCTTCCTGCGGCGGCCGGCCAACAACGGTAAAAGGCCAGATGGCATTTTTCCTGGCATAAACCTTATGTACTTTCATAACCGGAAAATCATGTGCAAGACTGTAATATCCCAGGTGATCACCAAAGGGGCCCTCGGGCTTATTTTCGTTTGGATGAACCTCCCCGGTAATAACAAAATCGGCATCGGTACTGATACAAAAATCATCTTTGTAGCAATACCGGAATCGTTTTGCGCCCAGAACACCTGCAAAAGTCATTTCACTAATGCCTTCGGGCAAAGGCATTACTGCTGCTACACTATGTGAGGGTGGCCCGCCAACAAACACACTTACTTTAAGCGGCAATCCTTTTTTGTTGGCTTTATTTTGATGAACACCAATGCCCCGGTGCAGTTGGTAATGTAAACCAACTTCTTTATTTACTTCGTAATCATTGCCAGATAACTGAATGCGGTACATTCCCAGGTTCGCATTCATGATACCTGGCTTGTCTATATCTTCGGTATAAACCTGGGGCATGGTAACAAAGGCTCCACCATCCATTGGCCAGTGTTGTATCTGAGGCAGGTCAGTGATTTTTATCTCTTCAAATAAAACGGGTTTGTGCAGTGGATTTTTTTTAGGCAATGCTTTTAAAGCAGCCAAACCTGCATGTAAGTTTTTAAAGGGACTTTTTAATGCTTTAACCGGATCATCTTTTAAATCAATTAACTGCTGAACGGTTTTTAAAGTATCTCTGAAGAGGAGTTCACTACGTTTTAAAGTTCCAAAAATATTTGATGCTGCTCTGAATTTGCTTCCTTTCACTTTTTCAAACAGTAATGCAGGGCCGCCTGCTTCATGCACACGCAGGTGAATGGCCGCCATTTCAAGATAAGGGTCAACTTCTTCTGTAATACGAACAAGCTGACCATTCTTTTCCAGGTCAAGTAAACATTCCTCTAAAGATTTGTAAGACATGCGTATTTATTTCAACGCAAATGTAAAACACAAATGCAGGAGTATTGTTGCAAAAAGAAAATGGATAGCCTATTTCTTTAAATACATTACTTCCTTTACCAGCTTCACAGTTCTTGGCACATCAGGTAAATAAAGTGCAACCAAATTTGGTGCGTAGTGCATGGGCGCATCTACAGAAGTTATCCTGCGAATGGGTGCATCTAAATAATCAAATCCTTCTTTTTGTATGCGGTAAGTTATTTCAGAAGATACAGAAGCAAATGGCCACTGCTCTTCCACAATTACAAGCCGGTTAGTCTTTTTTACACTTTCTAAAATGGTAAACCAATCCAGCGGGCGTATGGTTGCCAGGTCAATAACTTCGGCTTCAATGCCTTCTTTAGCCAATTCTTCCGCAGCACCCAAAGCCACTTTCATCATTTTATTAAACGAGACAATGGTAACATCTTTTCCTGGCCTCTTAATAAACGCTTTGCCAATTGGCAAAAGATATTCTTCTTCGGGCACTTCGCCTTTTTCGCCATACATCACTTCACTCTCCATAAAAATAACCGGGTCATCATCGCGTATGGCAGATTTTAATAAACCTTTTGCATCGTAAGGATTGGAAACCGATATAACTTTTAAACCCGGGATATTAGCATACATAGATTCAAAAGCGGTAGAATGCTGCGCCCCCAACTGGCCTGCGCTGCCATTTGCTCCTCGAAAAACGATTGGGCAACCAACCTGTCCCCCACTCATTGCCAGCATTTTAGAAGCAGTATTTAATATTTGATCTAAAGGCAGCACGGCAAAATTCCACGTCATATATTCCACAATGGGACGAAGGCCGCTTTGAGCAGCGCCAACAGCAATTGCGGTAAAACCCAACTCAGCAATCGGAGTATCAATAATCCTTTTTTCACCAAATTCATCCAGCATACCCTGGCTCACCTTATAGGCTCCATTGTATTCTGCTACTTCCTCTCCCATTAAAAAAACCGTTTCATCTCTACGCATTTCTTCCTGCATGGCTTCCCTAAGGGCTTCTCTAAAAGCAATTTGTCGCATCGGTATAATTTATTTAATAGGTTGCAAATTTATCTTATCAGGGGCAGATGAGCAAATTGATATTTAATATTTCCCCGAAGTATCTGTAAGCGTTTTCAGAAAAGAAATAATATCATTCTTTTCTGTGGCTGATAAATTTAATTTGCTGAAGGGCAAAGATTGATTTGGCGGTGCAATATGCAACCCTTTTCCTCCACCCTCATTATAAAAATCAACTACTTCTACTAAAGTTTTAAAAACACCATTGTGCATATATGGTGAGGTTAATGCAATATTACGCAGCGAGCTGGTTTTAAATGAAAACTTATGAATTGGATAACCGGTAGCCAGGTTACGGCCTGGGTCAGCATCGAGTTTTGCTTTATTTTTATTATTGTTTGCCGGCACGCCAATCACTTCACTCTCCATGTAATAATACCGGGGAGGTTTGGCTCCATTAAAGAGGGGCATAAAATGACAGGTACCACATTTTGCTTTTCCCATAAATAAATTAAACCCGTTGATCTCCTGTTTTGTTAAAAGGCTGATGCCATTCATGTGTTTATCAAATTTACTGTTTAAGGAAACCAGGGTACGCTCGTAGCAGGCAATGGCATTAGCAATATTTTCTGAAGCCCTCTCAATAGTTGTATTTGGAAATGCTTGCCGGTAAAGGGTTTCATAAGCAGGTTGCCTGGTTATTTCTTCTGATATTGTTTGAGCTGATCCCTGCATTTCCATAGCATTATTGAGCACCTGCATTACCTGGCTTTCCAAAGTAGGGCTGCGGCTGTCGGCAAAAAGATTTCTTTGCAAAGCTGCATTCCATAAAGTTGGTGCATTACGGGGAAGCAATGTATGTCCATCTAAAGCAAGGCTTGTTTTTAACCCATCTGTAAATGCTTTACCCGGCTGGTGACAGGTGGCACAGCTTCTTTTTTTATTTGATGAAAGTTGGGTATCAAAAAAAAGTTTACGCCCAAGTTCAACCTTACCCGGGGAAGTTGAAAAATCATCTAAAAAACTATTGGTATTAAATGCCTTTGCATTAAACATGGAATTGCTTTTGCTTATAGCACTGTAATAAGGCCAGGTTTGATTATCACCCAGCCTGTTTACCTGTTTATAATTACCAATAATTTTTGTGATGGGATCGAGATAGTTAACAATAAAGCTCAGCCGGTTAAAAGCATTAAAGCCAGTATTTTTATCTAAGTAAAGGTTAGCCGCACTAATCAGTTTATCAAGTTTGGCAAATTTGCCGGGCATGCTCCTGTCAAAATTATTTTTATAAACGGAGATATACAATTGCAATCCTGTTAAAGCATCTTTACATTCCACTAAGCTGTTAACTGCTGTTTGCGAATCAAACCCGGTAATGCCCAGGGCAGTGATACGGTATAATTCTTCTATAAAGGCATCAAAATTATTAGCGTCATCAAAGGCGATCTGTTCATTAATGGTGGGTAATAAAACAGCTATTCTGACTAGTTCAGCAGCCTCATGCTTTAATTTAACTTTATTGGCCTTGCTGTTATAATCTGCAAAAATAATTTCTTCAATAACCTGCATTCCTTTGGGTTGTTGTACAGGTATATCCGGTTCTTCTTCTTCAAAATATGGAATGGGAGGCCCGTTAACTTCGTTGATATAGGATTGAAAATAATAAGCAAAAATGGGTTCAATCTTTTTGAATGCCGATCTTGTTTTTAAAAACTGCTGCTGCATTTTTTTTGGGTTACCCGATTCTAGAGCAACCTGCAATGCTTTAGACTCTTTAATAAATAATTGAGCATGTTGTAAATATATCTGCTTTACCTCCAGCGCAGGTGAAGTGGATGCGCTGTTAAAAAAACTAAAACAGGCAATAATGCAGATCAAAATTAAAATTGTAAAAACCGAACGGACCATGGTATATCAAAGTTACTAAACCCTTGTTTTATATTCTGAAGCATATTACAATGCAAAACCGCCGTGTGGGGCGGTTTCTATATTTTGTTCATTAACTCCGGGAGTTAGATATGTTAAAAGTAAAAGTCTTATTTACTATTTATCAAAAGGCCTCCTGGTTACAGAAGGCAAAAAATATTTTTAATAATTAATTTCAGATATTTTCAATAACCATGGCCGAAGCACCTCCCCCGCCATTGCAGATGCCGGCTGCACCATATTTGGCATTGTTCTGTTTTAAAACATTCAGCAGCGTTACAATTATCCTTGCGCCACTGCAACCCAAAGGATGGCCAATAGAAACTGCACCGCCGTTTACATTTACTGTTGCCGGGTTTAATTTCATGCGCCTGCTGTTTTCAATGCCAACAACAGCAAAAGCTTCGTTCAGTTCCCAGTAAGCAATATCTTCCATTTTCAATCCTGCTTTTGCCACAGCTTTAGGTACTGCTATGGAAGGTGTTGTGGTAAACCACTCCGGAGCCTGCTCTGCATCAGCATAACTTACAATTTTTCCAATTGGTTTTAAACCCAGTTCTTCTGCTTTTTCTTTACTCATTAAAACCAATGCGGCCGCACCATCATTCATGGTAGATGCATTGGCCGCCGTTACTGTTCCGTCTTTTTGAAAAGCGCCTTTTAGCGAAGGTATTTTATCAAACTTTACATTAAATGGTTCTTCATCTTTTGCAAACAAAACAGGCTCACCGCTTCGTTGCGGAATTTCTACCGGCACTATTTCATTTTCAAATTTGCCCGCCTCTGTGGCTGCCTGGCTGCGTTTGTAACTTTCAATGGCAAAAGCATCCTGTTCTTCGCGGCTAATGCCGCAGCCTGATGCACAAAGTTCAGCCGCATTGCCCATGGCCTTGCCATCATACACATCTGTAAGGCCATCTTTTGCAAGGCCATCTATTAATTGTGTATTGCCGTATTTGTTTCCCCAGCGCATGCTGTCAACATAAAAAGGAACATTGCTCATGCTCTCCATGCCACCAGCAACAACAATATCTGCATCGCCCAATAAAATACTTTGTGTTGCCTGTGCAATTGCTTTCATACCGCTGGCACAAACTTTATTTATAGTTGTACAATTTACTTCATTGGGTAAGCCCGCAAATTTAGCAGCCTGGCGTGCAGGAGCCTGTCCCAGGTTTGCCTGTATAACAGACCCCATCAACACATCATTAACCAAAGCTGGTTTAACTCCTGCTTTTTCCAATGCTCCTTTTATAGCAAAGGCACCTAACTGGGTTGCTGAAAATCCTTTTAATGATCCACCAAAACTTCCAATTGGTGTACGTACTGCCGAAATAATATACACTTCTGTCATATAGCATTTAATTTAGAAGGCAAAGGTAGGAATATTGGATTTAGCCTTGTATTGACGTTACGGAATTTAACATGGGCGTTCATAGACGAGGGCAGATAAATTCAGTTTACAAAAGATATGTTGACAGAATCTTGTTCTTAATCTAACTATTGTTTAAAAAATTTAGTCCCCATTTCGTTTATTATTTTTAAATTGTAGTCACAACCACTTAAACAACCAGTATGAAAAAAGCTCTTCTTATTTTAACGCTTATGGCAGTTACATTTTTTATGGCATGCTCAAAAAAGGCCCACATGGCAAAGTTTATACCTACAACCTATACCATTGATGTTGCACCGTTGATACAGGCAAAATGTACGCCCTGCCATATTCCCTCAAGAGCAGGCAGGAAGGCTGATTTTGAAACTTATGAATCAGCAAAAAAATATGGCACTGATATGCTGGTAAGGATTCAGCTTAATCCCACCGACAGAGGTTTTATGCCTTTTAAACATGAAAAATTAACTGCTGAAGAAATTGTAATTTTTAAAAAATGGGTAGATCAGGGCATGCTTGAAAAATAACAACTATACTGTAGGTTATATCATCAGCAACATGTAAGCAGCATACCTCCTGTGCATATATTTTCTCAAATACTCTTTAATGAAATATTTAGTTGACCTGGTTTTCAATAAAACTAAGAAATGAAAAAATATCTTTTAGTTTTAATTTTTATAATAAGTACACTTTGTACTTCTCTTTCATTCAAGGCAATTCCTTATAATGTAATTCAATCAAATGCAACTACTTTTTCGGATAATGTTTTACCATTGCTTAAGCTGAAATGTTCACCCTGCCACCTGCGGTCAAAAGGCGGTAAGAAAACTAATTTCGAGAATTATAATGCTGCAAAAAAATATGCGGCTGTAATGTTGTCAAGGGTTCAATTAAATCCCAAACAAAAAAATTTTATGCCTTCTAAAAATGATAAATTAAAAGAAGAGGAAATTGCTGTATTTAAAAAATGGATCGGGGATGGATTACTGGAGAAATAATGGAATCTTTACCCTTCCTGTACAGTAACTATATTGTTTTAAGATTTAATTCTCGGGTCAACTATCCTGTATAAAACATCAGCCAATAAATTGATGATAATAAATATACAGGCGCTTAATAAAACCGAACCCATAACAACGGGATAATCTAATTTTTCCAAAGCATCAACAGTAATTTTCCCTATCCCCTTCCAGCCAAAAATATACTCAACAAAAAATGCGCCTGCCAGCAGCTCAGCAAACCAACCGGTAATAGCAGTTATTACAGGGTTGAGCGCATTGCGTAATGCATGTTTGTAGATGATCGCTTTTTTGCTTAGCCCTTTTGCATAGGCTGTGCGTATATAATCCTGGCTTAACACATCCAGCATAGAGCTGCGGGTTAATTGTGTAATGATGGCCAGCGGCCTTATGCCCAAAGTAAATGCAGGCAGGATGAGGTTTTTAAGGCTTACATATTTTTCACCGGTCACTTCATCAATATCAAACCAGCTACCGGTTAAATTTAACCCGGTGTAATTGTGTAATACAACGCCAAAAAAATAAGCAATAATAATGGCCATAAAAAAGGAGGGTGCCGATATGCCTGCAATGCTGGAGAAAACAGCAGTTGTATCCATCCATGTTCCTTTTTTTACGGCTGCCGTTACTCCCAATAAAATACCAATGATGGTGGCGAACAGCATGGCTGCAATTGCAAGGATCAATGTGCCAGGCAGGGCTTCCATTAAAACTTTGCCCACTTCTTTTTTGGTTTGATAACTTTTACGCAGGTATGGCATTTTAATGCCCAGCTTTGTGTTGCCTCCAATAAATAATCCTTTCAGTTGTTTCTTTTCAATATCAGCTTTGCTGTGTACACAAAGTGGCGATACATCATTTACATATAAAATAAACTGTTTCCATTTTGGCTGATCGAGGTAGAGATCGCTGCGGATATTATCCATTGTTTTTTTATCGCCGCTCTGGCCAACAATCATACGGGCAGGATCGCCAAAACCCTGGAACATGATAAATACCAATACCACTACGCCAAGCAGCACCAGTAATGAGTACAAAAGTTTTTTAAGTATATAAGACAAATTGACTTTTTAATATTGATTGCTATTTACTGACTGTTTTAAAAAAATCTATCGCCGCCCATTTATTTTTAATCACCGGCCCATTCATATAATATAATGTAGGATTTACCCTGGCGGCTGTTTTAATGGAAGTAGCATCGCAGGTTAAAATAATAAGCCCCGGTGTGGTTATTACTTTTTTTGCATTTACAGGATCGGAAGTTACCAGGTAAACCGGCGATTTACTGTTTGTATAAAACCTGTTAAAGTCAGCGTACCATTCATCTTCTTTAATATTAAAATCTTTGGCAATTAATAAATAATATTCGCCCTTTTGGCCCAGTATTGCATCCGTAGTATCATTGCCGGTTTCAGTTTTTAAAATAAAGTCATTAATCAGCGGCACATTATTTTTTCCCTTCTCAACCAGTATTTGTTTCCTGTCCACAAACTCCCAGGTACTGTCTGGTAAAGCACTCACTGCAAACTCCTTAAGCTCCCCGTTCTTTTTATAAACAAATGCATAATCAAATTTATCTGCTATTGCACCCACAGGCATTTTGCGTAATTCAAGAATATTATTACCTGCTTTAAAGGGAAGGCAATCTTTTACGGGCAGGTGTTTTAAAACATACCACTGCAAACCTAAAACTCCAAATAATGAAATTAAAAAAATGATGCTGTTTGCTGTATTTGAAAAGATGGGTTGGATGTATTTTCTTCCAAAAAGAATCATTAGCACCAGTACCAGCAGTATAATATCTTTTGTAAAAGTTTGAATGGGTGTTAACGGAATACAATCGCCAAAGCAGCCACAGGCCCGTATTTTGCCACTGAACAGAACATAGCTGGTAAGAAAAGTGAAAAACAACATCAGCAAAAGCAAAAGCCAGGAAACCATTTTAGTTCTCCAGCCCAGTAACAGTGCAATGCCCAAAACAACTTCCAGGGTTATCATTAAAATGGAGAACATCAATGCCTGTTCATTTAACCAAAGCATTGTTCCTTTCATAATTCCTTCTGCGGCCCACACATCAAAAAATTCCTGCATTTTATAAGCAAGCCCCAGCGGATCAATCGCTTTAACCAATCCCGAAAAAATAAATAACACGCCAACTAAAATTCTTGCAATGTTTACTAATGGTTTCATTATCCCGTTGTTTAATGTTTTAATTCCTTTATGAGTCAGGGCGCTTAAAATGTGCCGACTCTTAGCTGTTATATGATCCAGGCCGCTTAAAGCGTCCCGGCTCTTATTCAGCAGCATAAAGCGCCGGGCTCTTAACTGCTATGTACTTCCTCATCAATCAATATCAACCCAAATGCAGCATAATTAATAATATCATATAAATTGGCATCAATACCTTCGCTGATGAGTGTCTGTCCTTTATTAACCAAAATTTGTTTAATGCGTAAAATTTTGGCAAGGGTAAGATCAACAAAACTTTCCTGGCTCATTTCCCGCCATGCTTCTCCATAGTCGTGGTTTTTATCCTGCATCAATTGTTTGGCAATGGCAACTTTTTCATTGTACAGGTGCTCCACCGTTTCATAAGGCAAATCTTCCAGCTCATCATCATTTATATCAAGCTGTATTAAACCAATGATGCCATAATTTAGTAAACCTTTAAATTCGCTGATGATGTCATCGCCAATTTTTTGTACACCGGTTTCCTGAATGTTTCGGATGCGTTTTGCTTTTATATATATCTGGTCGGCAACGGATATGATCCTGTACACCCTCCACGATGTTCCATAATCTTTTGTTTTCTGTAAAAAAATTGTTTTACAGCTTTCAACTGCCTGGTCGTACAGTTGGTTAGTATTCATTTATCAATGCGCATTTGTAACTTGTGTGTTATTAACTCAAAAATAATTGAAAAAGATTTGATGAACAGCATAAACTGCAAAGGAAAACTTTTAAACCTGGACGAGCCTGTGGTAATGGGCATCATCAACGCCACACCCGATTCATTTTACGAGGGTCATTTAAAATTAAACTCCGAAGAAATTTTAACGCTTGCCGGTAAAATGATACAAGAAGGTGCTGCTATTTTGGATATTGGCGGGCAAAGTACCCGGCCGGGCAGTACGCCCATTTCAGTTACCGAAGAAACTGACCGGGTTTTACCGGTGCTGGAATGTATTCATACTGCATACCCTGAAATTATTTTATCAATTGATACTTATAACAGTGCTGTAGCAAAAGCCGCAGTTGCTGGCGGGGCCAGCATTGTAAATGATATAAGCGGCGGAACCATGGATGTAAATATGCTTACAACGGTTGCAGCTTTACAGGTGCCCTATATATGTATGCATATACAAGGCA
>JANNYY010000267.1:0-7841 GCA_031410355.1 Chitinophagaceae bacterium
CTCTGCATTGGCAGCCATGTGCTCATCTTTTAAAACCTGCAGTGCGGCTACTGCAACTGCACAGGCAAGCGGATTACCACCATAAGTACTGCCATGCTCACCGGGTTTAATGGTCATCATAATTTCATCATCGCTTAAAACAGCGCTCACCGGCAAAACACCGCCACTTAAAGCTTTGCCGAGGATCAAAATATCGGGGCGCACATTTTCATGATCGCAGGCCAGCATTTTTCCGGTTCTTGATAAGCCGGTTTGTATTTCATCAGCAACCATTAAAACATTGTATTCGTTACAAAGGTCACGGATGCCTTTAAAATAACCTTCGTCCGGTACAAGCACACCTGCTTCGCCTTGAATGGGTTCAAATAAAAATGCAGCAACGTTTTTGTCCTGTAAAGCTTTTTCCAACGCCGGTAAATTATTATGCGGTATTGATTCATATCCTGCAACAAAAGGCCCGTAATTATTTTTTGCAGCAGGGTCGCTGCTGAAAGAAATTACATTAATGGTTCTGCCATGAAAATTGCCATCGCATACAATGATCTTGGCATCACCGGCAGCAATGCCTTTAACTTCATATGCCCATTTGCGGCAAAGTTTAATAGCTGTTTCCACCGCTTCCACACCGGTGTTCATGGGTAAAACTTTATCATACCCAAAATATTCTGTTATGTACTTTTCATATTCGCCCAATAAATTATTGTGAAATGCACGGGAAGTAAGGGTTAATTTTTGTGCCTGCTCAATTAATGCTGTAATAATTTTTGGATGACAATGCCCCTGGTTTACGGCTGAGTAGCCGCTTAAAAAATCGTAGTAACGTTTGCCATCAACATCGTATAAAAAAACGCCCTCACCCCGGTTTAAAACAACAGGCAACGGATGGTAATTATGAGCGCCGTATTTTTCTTCCAGGTTTAAATATTGTTGTGTATTGGCTGTCATGTAAATAGTTGTATTCATAATGGCGAAAATAAAAATTGATAAGAAAAAAATGGAAAAGTTGAAATAGCTTAAATCTCCTCCTCATGGGGAGGCACAGCGCTTTTATCTTCGATGATTGAGCAGATCGAGATTAGACTGAAGGAAGTATTGTATAAAAGATTTGTTGCTGATAATTTCGTAATTTGATGCAAGATAATAAAAATTAAACGATGAAAAAAATCATTAAATATCTTTGTGTTGGTCTGCTGGTATTGATTATCGCATTTTCTTCCTACGCCATTATAACAGGCAGAATGTATTTATTCACCGCTGTTTACCACAATTTTGCAAATGTTGATGATTATAAAATATTTGATAACAATGTTGTGCATAATGGCAAAAGCCAGCCCCTGGATATTTCAAAAAATTACTCCGTTATTTCGCTTCCTGCAAGACTCAATAAAGAATTGGAGAACTCTTCTTCCATTGCAATAACCGTAATTAAAAACGATTCACTCCTCTTTGAAAAATACTGGGATGGTTACAGCGATTCATCTTATTCGGGATCTTTTTCAGTGGCTAAAACAATTACAAGTATTTTGATTGGTGTGGCACTTAAAGAAGGTAAGATAAAATCGCTGCAGGATAAAGTAAGCAGCTATATTCCTGAGTTTAAAGACGGTAAAAAGGATGATGTGAAGATTGTTGATTTACTCACCATGAGCAGTGGAAGTAACTGGGACGAATCTTATTATAATCCTTTTTCTGTTACAACAGAGGCTTATTATGGCAGTGAAGTTAATAAAACAGCTGCCTCTGTAAAAATTATTCATCAACCCGGAACAGTGTTTGAATATAAATCAGGAGATACCCAGCTACTGGGATTTATCCTGGAAAAATCTACAGGCAAAAGCTTAAGTGATTATGCATCGGAAAAATTATGGAAGCCATTGGGAGCAACCCTGCCTGCATATTGGAGTACCGATAAAAAAGATGGAAATGAAAAAGCTTATTGCTGCTTTAATACCAATGCAAGAGATTTTGCTAAAATAGGCATGTTATTGCTCCATTACGGAAACTGGAAAGGCGAACAAATCCTTGATTCTGCTTATTGTGAGCAAGCTTTTAAGCCATGCGGAATTAATAACAGCGCAAATGTGCCTTGTAATTATTATGGATACCAGTTGTGGATTTTGCCAGACAGGCAGGACATATATTTTGCACGGGGAATTCTTGGGCAGTATATAATAGTTATACCTGCAAAAAATATGGTAATAGTAAGGTTAGGAAAAACACAGGGAAATCGTAGTTCAAATGGATTTCCGCAGCTTGTATATAATTTAGTTTCCTGGGGAGAAGGGCTCTAATAATTGTTAGAAAACTTTTACAAAATAATTTGCGGGATATTTTTTTTCTGTTTCAGGCTTCGAAGAAAAAATTCCAAACACCGTACTCCCGCTTCCGCTCATAGCTGCAAAAACAGCACCCTCATTATATAAACTTTCTTTGATTGTTTTTATTTGGGGATGAGCAGCAAACACGGGTGCTTCAAAATCATTTTGCAGAACATGCTTCCAGGTTTCAATGGGTTGTTGAATGATTGTAAAGGGGTCAGAAGGTTTCAAACCTTCAGACCCCTGGGTTAACCTGTCTGACGGCTTAGAGCCGTCTGACAGGTGCGAAAAAGCCCATCCTGTATTAATATGAATTCCCGGGTTGATCAATAGAATTTTATAAGCTGATAAATCAACCGCTACTTCTTCCAATACTTCTCCACGCCCTGTTGCAAAGCAAGGTTTGTTTACAATAAAAAAAGGGCAATCGCTGCCAAGCTGCAGAGCATAATGTAGAAGTTGAGGGGTTGAGAGGTTTAGGTTAAACTTTTCGTTCAGTAGTCTTAGCATAAAAGCTGCATCGGCAGAACCGCCGCCGAGCCCGGCCCCCAGGGGAATGGCTTTGTGCAAATGTATTTTTACAGCAGGCAGTTGCGGGAAATCTTTTTTTAATAATTGATAAGCTTTAACGCAAAGATTATCTGCAGCTTCACCATCTACCGCCAAACCTGTTATAGTAAATTCAACTTCGTTTTTGTTTCGTGTGTTTGGTAGAAGTTCCAGCGCATCTTTAAAAGGAAGAGGATAAAATACAGTTTCCAGGTTATGAAAACCATCCTCTCTTTTACCAAGAATTTTTAAACCCAGATTTATTTTACAGTTAGGGAAAAGTATCATGACTGATTGATAATATTATTTTTTTGCATCAGGATCGTAATTATAAGGCAGTAAGTTAGCAGCTTTTTCATAAACCCAATAACCTGAAAATAAAACACTTAATGGATTTGATAAAACCCCATTTTTGTCAATTTTAACGGTATCGGTATTTGGTATTATATATGAGCGAAAGCCTGTTGGTAAAGAACCGGTAACAAAGACATGCTGTTTAAGGTAATTTTTAGATTCAGGATCGCGGTTGTACTGCACCATTATTTTATTTTTGCCGGATACAATATAATTGCCAATATTGGCACTATCTGCTTTTAGTATTTGGGCTGCGGTTACCGGAACAGCCGTAATAAAATTTTTCTTAAAACCATCCGGCTGAAGAAGCGAATCTTCCTTTATTGTGAATATTTTATAAAATTCCTGTTGCAGCTTATCACTGATGAGTGATCTGAAAAAATGCATACTGCTTCCATAGTAGGCCTTTCTTCTGTTTTCAAGCCAGCGTTTTTTATCTCCCAGTTCTTCGTAGCGGGTGAAACCGTAAAACGAGGTGATACCTGAATTTTGATCATAATAAAATTCCTGCAACTGAAAATATATTTTATATCCCAATTTTTTATTGATGATTACAAGCGGAATATCGCTATAAGCATTAAAGCTGTTTTTTCCATTTCCGGGTTTTGTAAAATAAATTGAAGACTCGTTGTTAATGCTGCTGAAATTGGCTTCTTCAGTAATACCCAGGAAGTTGTCTTTAAATATCCGGAGCCATTTTTTTCTTATCTCGTCATTCAGTACCAACACCTCACGAAGCAGGGGTTGCTTTTTCTTAAGCTTAAAAAGCAAGCCAGGATTGCTCTGCTCACCTGGCCCAACAGTATAAATAATGGGCGAAAATCCTATGGAAGAAATGACTAATTGCGGGCTGGCTAAACCTGACACTGTTATTTTAAACTCTCCCAAAGCATTGGTGGCTGTGCCTATTGAAGTATTATTAAAATATACACTTGCAGCATTTACGGGTTCATTTGTTTCTTCACTTATTACTTTACCCTGAAACAGCACTTGAGAAAATGCACCGGCAGAAACCAACGCAAAGCAAATGATATAGAAATAAAATTTATACAATTTACTTTCCTTTACCCCTGCTTTTTATCTCATCCCGTATGGCAATAGCCCTGATATAATCTTCATGATCCAATACTTCGGCCAGTAAGCCTTCCAGGTCATCCAGCGATAAAGATTTAAGGTCATCGCTGCCGCCTGTTTCTGATGTAACTGCTGTGCTGGTTGATTTGGTTTTACCATCATCTTCCATTAAAATACCGGCCTGGTCTAAAATAGTATCATAAGTAAATATGGGGCAGCCAAACCGCACAGCCAATGCCAGTGCATCGGAGGTTCGGGAATCAATTTCAACCGTATCATTGGCCGAACTGCAAACTAATTTGCTGTAAAAAATACCTTCCTGCAGATCGTTGATCACTACTTCATGCAATTCCACATTAAAAGCCATCATAAAATTTTTCATCAGGTCGTGGGTAAGTGGCCTGCTTGGGCTCATGCGTTCCAGTGCCACTGCAATGGCCTGTGCTTCAAAACCGCCAATAACAATGGGCAGTCGGCGTAAACCATTTATCTCTCCCAGTACAACCGCATAAGAATGGGTTTGCGTAATGCTATGCGATAAAGCCACTATTTCCAGTTCTATTTTTTTCATACCAAACCTCTGTTACAAATTTTATTCCATTAGTAATACCGGCTATAAGCATAAATAGTCAAACCAGTTTTTCTGCCGGTATAATACCATCTAATATTTACTCGTAATCCTTCGGACTACTTTGTAAATAAAGATGGTATAAACAGCAAATATAAAATAAAAGCCTTTCAAAACTAAGTTGAAAGGCTTTAAATATAATACTGCCTGCTTATAAATAATAATTATGCCTGCTTCAATTTCTTTACCGCTTCAATAATTTTAGGCATTACTTCAAAAGCATCGCCTACAATACCATAATCGGCGGCTTTAAAAAACGGTGCTTCGGGGTCTTTATTAATAACTACAATTACTTTGCTTCTGTTAACACCGGCCAGGTGCTGAATGGCGCCTGAAATACCAATGGCAAAATACAAATTGGGTGCAATGGCCAGGCCGGTTTGTCCTACATGCTCATGATGCGGACGCCAGTCGCTGTCGGCAACCGGGCGGCTACAGGCTGTGGCAGCGCCCAGCAATTTTGCCAGGTCGGTAACCATGGCCCAGTTCTCGGGGCCTTTTAAACCACGGCCACCGCTAACAACAACTTTCGCTTCGCTCAAAGGAATTTCGCCAACCACTTTATCGGTAGCAGTAACCTGCACTTTGGCAGCATCAACCGTTGCAGCAAATTCAGCAACTTCTGCAACAGCATTAGTTGTTGTAATACTGTATGAATTTGGATTAAGAGCAATGATCTTAACATCTGTATTAATAGACACATGGGCAAATGCTTTACCGCTGAAAACATTTTTCTTAACCGTAAAACCATTACTCAAATCCGGCAGTGCAACAGCGCCTGAAACTAAGCCTGCTTTTAATCTTACACTTAAACGGGGAGCAATTGCCTTACCATTAAAATTATTGGAGAAGATGATCACTTTTGCATCAATTGCTTTTGCCGCCTCTGCAATTATTTTGGTAAACGACTGTGCATCTACATGATCAAGTGCATCATTTTTTACAGTATGCACTTTTTTAATACCATAATTACCAAGTGTAGTTAAATCATCGCCAACATTGCCTAATGCAATGGCATCTGCAGTGGTGCCCAAAAGTTCGGCTACTTTAGCGCCATAGCTTGCGGCTTCTAAGGATGATTTTTTTATTTGTCCTTCTGATTGATCGAGAAAAATTAAAACGCTCATAAAATATATTTTTTGCCACTGGTTTATTTACCAAAAGCTATTTTGAATTTAATAAGTTGAATAAAGAACTAACAGTACAAGAGTGCGACGCAACGATGAAAAATAGTAGCACAAAAGCCTGGCACAAAAAATAGAACATAATATCCACTTCAATCTCCTCTTTGGTTCCCCCTTCAGGGGGCGGAGGGGGTTTTTTAAATCGCTTTCGCCTCCTCATGTAACAACCTCACCAATTCCTCCGGATGTTCCGGCGAAACTAATTTAACACCCGCTTTAGCAGGAGGCAATTCAAATGAAGCAATTGTTGTAAGCGCATCAACCGCAACAGGCTCTACAACATTCAACGGTTTGCTTCTTGCACCCATTATGCCTTTCATATTGGGAATGCGTTGTTCGGCCATTCCCTTCTGGCAGCTAACAACCAACGGCAGGGCTACTTTATTGGTTTCTTCGCCACCTTCAATTTCACGATTTATATTAGCATCAGTTCCTTCCAATGTAAATTTGGTTGCCAGGGAAACATAAGGCAGGTCAAGTAATTCTGCAACCATACCACCAATGGAAGAGCCATTGTAATCTATGGTTTCTTTGCCGGTAAAAATAAGATCGTAACTGCCTTTTTTTGCTACTTCAGCAATTTGAGAAGCAATGTAAAAGCTGTCGGGACTGTCGTCATTAACACGAAAAGCTTCTTCGCCACCCAGGGCCAGTGCTTTGCGGATTATGGGATCGCAATCGGCTGCACCAACAGTAACTAAATGAATGGTAGTTGCCGGGTCAGCTTCTTTAAGTTCAATGGCCCTAACCAGTGCATACCATTCATCGTATGGATTAATGATCCATTGTACGCCATCAGCAGCGAATTTCGTATTGTTATCAGCGAAGGTTATTTTTGCGGTAGTATCAGGTGTTTTGCTGATACAAACTAAGATCTTCATGTAGTAAATTTTAAAAATCGGGAAATAAGTTGTTTATGCAACTAAAAGCAAAGATAAGTGTTGCGCAGGTATTTTTAAATAAAAAACCTAAATAATTATTGAGATATGAGCAGGATAGAAAAACTTTTGGAATACATGAAAACATCCGGCAAGGATAGTTTTCTGCAACATGCACTGGCACTGGAATACATTAAGATAGACCAGGATGAGGAAGCCCGCAAACTCTTTAATGAAATTCTGTTGCGGGAGCCAACATACATTGGTTCTTACTATCATTTGGGTAAGTTATTGGAGCGTGCAGGCGATTTTGATAAAGCGATAAGAATTTACAAGAGAGGTATGGAAGAGGCGAAGAAGGCAGATGATCATCATACACGTATGGAGTTGCAGGGGGCGCTGGAAGATATTGAAGAGTAGAAAGCCGGCCTCTGACCCCCTCCGCCCCCTGAAGGGGGAACTTACGGAGGAGATGGAAACGAAGATTGTGTTTAGAATTTTTTGGGACAAGCTTTATCGCATTATTGAACATCGTTGTATCACTCACTTTTACGGCATACCAATATGGAACTTTTACCTTAGCGAATCTTGAACATTTTATAATGGATCTTTTAAAAGAATTTAAACAGTACATTAAACAACAAAATCTTTTTCAGCCAAAAGATAAATTGCTGCTTGCGGTAAGCGGGGGAGTAGATTCTGTTGTGTTGTGTGAACTTTGCAAACAGGCCGGTTATGATTTTACAATTGCACATTGCAATTTTCAACTGCGTGGTGAAGAAAGTGAGAGAGATGAAAAATTTGTAACTGGGCTTGGTAAAAAATATGCTGTTGAAGTGCTGGTTAAAAAATTTGA
>JANNYY010000268.1:0-3300 GCA_031410355.1 Chitinophagaceae bacterium
ACACCAATCATAACAGCATATAAATTGGGTGGAGTGGCCGCTTCTTTTGTTTTGTCTTCGTTGATCTTTACGCCACGGGATGAAATGGCATTATCAGCGGTATATGCTTTTATTGTTACAGGATTTTCTTTTCCGGCTATAAAAAAATTTTTAAGCTCATCTTTATTGATGACCAGGTCATAAACTTCGCCGTTCTTTTTTAATGCGAAAGATTTATATCTTTTTGCTTCAATACCATTTACCAATAAAACAGTCTCGCCCAGGCCGCCTCGTCTTGGTTTTATTTTAAAATGATATTCACCTGCTTTATCGCTTGCATCTTCCACTTCAGGTGTAAGCCCGCAGATATTCAGCTCATCCAATGTTTTTGCATTGATGGTTTCGCCTTTCATTATTCTTTCGGCGAGGTTGGGCACCCAGAGCTGGTCTTTTACCTGGTCGAGGTCGATGACTTCGGTGCCACAGGTGAAGTAGAGGAGTTTACGGGCTGTTTCGGTGCCGTCGTAGTGGCCTGCTTTGTCAGATAAGATGTAATCTATACTGTCAATGGCAACAAAACTATATAATTTTTTCCCGGTTCCTAAATCGTATAAACAGGTTTCACTATTGTTAATGGTAATAACATGGTTACTTATTAAGTCTATCTTTTCTATAGATTCATTAACACCAATTTCAATAGATTGCAGTAGTTTACCAGTTACGATATCCCATATCATCAGCGATTGTTCAGCAGTTGTGGCGATAATTTTTTTTCCATCAGGACTGAAATAAGCAGACCTGATATTTCTTTTATCTAATACCTGGTATGTGTCAGAGGAATCGTCATTTGGCCCTTTGAAGTCAACCAAAAACTGCCCAGTTGAAGCATCCCATAGTTCAACCCATTTATCATAAAAAGAATAGGTAAGAATTTTTTTTCCATCGGGGCTGAATTTGGCGTACTCAAGCCAGGATCCTGTATTCACTTTAAATTCGTTGAGGAGTTTTGCCGAACTGGTTTCCCAAATCCTTACCATCTTATTATTATGGAGCGTTACAATTTTTTTACCATCAGGACTAAATTCTGCCAATGTAAAATTTTCGGCATATTTGGCATCTGCTTTTTTATCCATTCTTAACATCGCCAGCACCTTACCCGTTAGAGCATCCCTTACTTTTGCACTGTCTGTGTCATAAAAAGTTACTATTTTTTTACCATCCGGGCTATATTGTGGATCGATAGAATGATCTGGCCATGAATTATTGAATTCATTCTTTAGCGTAGCGCTTTCTGCATCCCATATTTTTAAACTTTCATAAGACTGTGTCATTATATTTCTCCCGTCGGGACTGAATTCGGCAATATAAATTTCGTCAGTATGTCCTTTTAAATCTGCGATGCGGTCACCGGTATTTACGTTCCATATCGTGGCAATGTTGTGTTTATCCCGGGATGCCGTCACCAATGTTTTCCCATCAGGACTAAACCGGGCATAGTCAACACTATCAGTATATCCTTCCAGGTTTGCCACAAAAACCCCTGTAACGGCATTCCATATTTTAGCATAATGATCCCAGGAAACTGTCAAAATTTTTTTACCATCGGCACTGGTTTCAACAAAATTGATCTTTTCAGAATGTCCTTTTAAGTCTGCTAAAAGCAGCCCTGTATTTACATCCCAGGTTTTTACTAATCCGCCGTGGGATATTGTTACAATCGATTTTTCGTCCGGGCTAAAAGCCGCTTTATAAAGGTTAACACCAGGCTCTTTTATACTTTTTACTAATCTTCCGGTGATGGCATCCCAGATAACCACATTAAAATTACTAACCCAATATCTACCCCCGCAAGAGGTCAAAATGAAATTCCCTCCATGACTGAATTGGGCATACATTTGTCGTTCCTGCCCTTTTATACTTCTAACCAGTTTACCGGATGCTGCATCCCATATTTTTACAGAACTGTCTGATAATTTGTAAGAACAGGTGGTTAAAATTCTTTTATCATCATCGCTAAATGCTGCCGTACCTATTCCACCTGTATTTTTTATTTCCAAAAGTGGCTTACCGGTGGCGGCATCCCATATTTTGGCTGTATTATCATCCGACCCGGTTAAAATCTTTCTCCCATCATTACTAAACGCTGCAGAGTTTACTTTTTCATCATGTTTTAAGTTAAACTGTAAATCACCAGTAAGGGCATCCCATATTAATACTTCTTCGTTGTAATCGCCTTCTGCCAACGTTAATATTTTCTTACTATCCGGACTAAATATCGCCAAGGCAACCGGATCGTGATGTCCTTTAAGATCGGCAAGTAATTTACCCGTGCCTGCATCCCAAATTCTGGCTGTATAATCGCCCGACGCAGTGACAACTTTTTTGCCATCAGGACTGAAAGAAGCGTAAGTAAGATACATTTTACTCCCTTTCAACGAAAATATTTCAGCGCCTGTAGCAACATCCCAAATTATTGCTGTGGCATCTTCGGATGCGGTTATTATTTTTTTACCATCTGCACTGAATTCTGCATAACGTACTATAGAATTATGTGCCCGAAGATCTAATAATAGTCTCCCGCTTATTGCGTCCCATACTTTTGCAGTGCCATCCCTTGAAGCTGTAATGATCTTTTTTCCATCAGGGCTGTATTGAACGGAATTAACTTCATCCGTATGCCCAATCGGCAACATCAAATTGGGTTGCTGCCCAATACATATTTGGCATGAGAAAAGCAGCAACACCAGGAAATAAGATAGTATGTTCTTTAATGGCATACGAAATTTTAATAAAAGTATATAACTATACATTGCGTAACAAAAACAAGAATTACTTCACCAACCCTGCCGCCTTTTCTGCAATTAAAGCAGCCAGATCACTTAGCTTGTCTTTCGTACCACTCAACTCAAATTTGGATTTGATGATCTTATTTTGTTTGAGGTTTACCGAAACCCAAACAGTATTTCCGATTATTGTATAACGGCCGCTTAATGAATATGCATCTGGTGAACTGGTAGCCATTACATAAACAATTTTACTGTCCACACCTCTTGCCGCCAGGTTGTTTAACTGCAGGTTCAATAATTTACTCAGCTCCAGGTCATCGTCGCTAACCGCTTCATCACTGTTTAAAAAAACACTGGCCGCAAATAAAGGCTTCTCTGTTGGCAATACAATCTTAGCTATCACCTCATCATCAACAATGCCGATATTAAAATTGGTATTGCTAACGATCTGTGGGTCTTGCCTGGCACCACTTTCTTTTGATATTTCACTTACTGTTTCTTTAGCCGCATCAAACCAGCGGCTTACGTCGAGGTA
>JANNYY010000269.1:0-19341 GCA_031410355.1 Chitinophagaceae bacterium
CACACCTGTAGGGCCAAGAAAAATAAATGTACCTATCGGTTTTTTAGGATCTTTTAACCCCACCCTGTTACGCTGAATGGCCTTAACAACTTTTGAAATGGCATCAGTTTGTCCCACTACAGCACTCTGCAGGTCGGTAGCCATACGGCGCAGTTTATCAGTTTCGGCCTGCACCATACGTTTTACCGGAATACCCGTCATCATGTGTACTACTTCGGCAATATCTTCCTCTACAATAGGAAAACGTTTGTGTTTACTTTCCTCTTCCCAGGAATTTTTTGCAGCTTCCAGTTCTTCCTGCAAACGCTTTTCAGTATCTCTTAAAGAAGCAGCTTCTTCAAAACGCTGGCTCTTCACTACTTTATTTTTTTCAAGCTTAATGTCCTCGATCTTTTTTTCCAGCTCAATAATTTCTGGCGGCACGTTTATGTTTTTGATATGCTTCCTGGCCCCTACTTCATCCAATACATCTATGGCTTTATCCGGTAACAACCGGTCAGTCATATAACGGTCGCTTAATTTTACACAGGCTTCTATGGCTTCCTGGCTGTAGGTTACATTATGGTAATCTTCGTATTTGCTTTTTATGTTGTTTAAGATCTCTATGGTTTCTGCAACAGACGGCTGTTCCACAAGTACTTTTTGAAAACGACGGTCCAATGCGCCATCTTTTTCAATATGCATACGATACTCATCTAACGTAGATGCACCAATACATTGCAATTCTCCTCGTGCCAAAGCCGGTTTAAAAATATTAGAGGCATCTAAAGAACCGCTGGCACCACCTGCACCAACAATGGTGTGTATCTCATCAATAAATAAAATTACGTCCCTGTTTTTTTCCAGCTCGTTCATGATGGCTTTCATTCGTTCCTCAAACTGGCCGCGATATTTTGTACCGGCAACCAAAGCCGCCAGGTCTAAACTTACCACACGCTTATCAAATAATACACGTGAAACTTTACGTTGCACTATCCTCAAAGCTAAACCCTCTACTATGGCGGTTTTACCCACACCCGGCTCACCAATTAAAATCGGATTATTTTTTTTGCGCCGCGATAATATCTGCGATACCCTTTCTATTTCTATTTCCCGTCCAACTATCGGATCAAGCGATCCATTCTCGGCAAGGCGGGTAATATCCCTGCCAAAATTATCAAGTACGGGTGTTTTTGTTTTGGGTTGATTGGCTGCTGCACCCGCACGCTGCGATTTTTGCCCGCCATATTGTTTTCTTTCTTCATCAAAATCATCTTCACCTTCATCGCTAAACTCGGCTGCAGGCGGATTACTGGTTACAAACCCGAGTTCGTTTTTAAATACATCATAATCCACATCAAACTGGTTTAATATCTGCGTGGCAATGTTTTCTTTATTTTTTAAGATAGAAAGCATCAGGTGTTCACTCTCAACCAAAGCGCTTTTTTGTGCTTTGGCCTCTAATACAGTAATACGAATTACTTTTTCGGCCTGCTTGGTTAATGGAAGTGAATTGATATTTGCAATATTTTTCCCGGTTTTATCCTTTACGGCAATTTCAATTTCTTTGCGCAGTTCAAAAAGGTCAATATTGAGTGACTTTAATATTTTAACAGCAGTATTTTCTCCATCACGAATTAAACCCAATACCAAATGCTCTGTTCCAATAAAATCGTTTCCCAATCTAAGTGCTTCTTCCCGGCTGTAAGAGATGATCTCTTTTACCTGTGCTGAAAAATTATTATCCATTTTATATTGAATTTAGCTTGTACAATAATAACGTTTATTTTAAAGATAAAGTTTGCTGTGCGGAGTAAATGTTAATATGTTAAAAAGTTAAAACTGTATTGAAGGTAAGATTTTATAAACGCAAAAGCCAACCTTTTAACATACAATAACCATTAATTATTTTTGATACCTTGTGGTTTTAAGATAACAAAATTTTCTTTACTTTACAAAGATCTACATCTTTAAAACTGAACTTACATGTTGAATGTCAAAATAGATACCAAAGAAAGATTCACTGTTATTACGCCGGAAGATGCACATTTACCTGTTAATATGACAGAAGAACTTAACCAATTGTTGCTTAGCTACCTGCAAAAAGACATACCGCACCTTGTTTTAAAAATGGAAAATGTGCAAACTATTGACGAACCGGTAGCTGAACATATTGCAAAAGTTCAGCAAGAGTTTTACGAAAAGGACTGTTCTTTTGTGATCAGTAACTTACAAAAAGAGGTGAAAGAATTATTTGAGAAGAAAGAGCTTTTAGAATTTATGAATTTTACAACATCTGAAAGCGAGGCCTGGGATATTGTGCAGATGGAAGAAATTGAAAGAGATTTTCTGAAAGACGAACCTGAATAGTTTTGGGTTATTTGTTTGGAGTTTTGTGTAAGCAGCACTTCAAAACATAAAGCTGTCTCTATGAGACGCAAACCGTTTACCGGGAACAAACTCAAAACCAAAAACGTAAAACACAAAACAAAAAGTTTGCTTGCTTTAACTATACTAGGAAATAATTCTGCAATACCGGCTTTTGACAGAAACCCTACTGCCCAGGTTCTACAAACCATGGAAGAGAGTTTTTTAATTGACTGTGGCGAGGGCACGCAAATGCAGTTAACGAAATACAAAATAAAGCGCAGCAAAATAAACCACATTTTCATTTCGCATTTACATGGTGATCATTATTTTGGTTTGATTGGTTTACTCACCAGCATGAGCCTGCTCAACCGCACACAGGACCTGCATCTGCATGCACCTCCTGAACTGGAACAACTGATCAGCCTTCAATTAAATTTTGCTTCCACACATCTTTGCTACACTTTGCATTTTCATCCTTTATCGGAAGAGGGATTGATTGTTGAAGAAAATAAAATGACGGTAGCATGTTTTAAAGTACAACACCGGATCAATTGCTGGGGATTTTTGTTCCGCCAGAAAAAGAACCCGAGAAAGCTGGACCCGGAGAGAGCAAAAATTTATGAGATACCAGCTTCATTTTATGATAAGCTGCAACATGGTGAAGATTATGTAACCAAAAAAGGCACCATTGTACCCAACGAAGAAGTAACAACCGCTGCAGCAAAACCCAAGAGCTATGCCTATTGTGCCGATACTATTTTTGATGAAACACTGGCAGAAAAAGTAAAAGAGGTTGACCTGCTGTATCATGAAACTACTTACCTGAAGAACTTGCATGAAAGAGCCGCAGCAAGATTTCACAGCACCACGGTACAAGCAGGCGCAATTGCAAAAAAGGCAGCGGTTAAAAGATTATTGATCGGTCATTTCTCATCCAAATATGAGAGCCTGGATGAGTTTTTACAAGAGACTGCTGAAGTTTTTGAAAATACCGAACTGGCCATTGAGGGCTGCTGTTATATTATTTGAGCGTTAGGGTAGGTCACCCAGGCAATCAGTCGCTCTTTAAACAATAAATATGTTGGTAGCAATTTTGGCAGAGCTTTTTGAATATCAATATCAGTAAAATAATGAACTATCTAAATGCGAATTAGCAGTAATTACTTTGAGCGATTTTTATTCTCGACTTTTCCATTCATTTTATCAGGCGGACTTATGATTTACATATTTAAGAAGCCTAATGTTCTCATTATAATTATTCCACTGACAGTTTTGTCTGTTGTAATTCTTATCATTGACAGAATACCATTATCGAAGACACAATTATCTAAATTAACGATTGTAAATGATCAACGGACACCGAATTGATACAAGTCAAATTGATTTCATTACACCTTATAAAACTTCACCTCCACATTCGCTTTTAATATTGGAATTTCACTTAAAAGACAACTCTCAATTAAAATGTATGGACAGACCCAAAACCATTTTTTATAATCGAAAAATAAATTAAAGTCTAAATCGTTGGATATTTTATTTATAACATTTCCTTTTCTGAAAAGTAAATTGACAACAAAAAATACATTTGACCGACACTGAGAAAGGCGAGGGGCTAACAAGCGGTCAGCCACCCTTGGGGTGACTCACCGTATTGTCTGCTGTTATATCATTTAGTTTGCTACTTTTATTACGGTATTAAAACCATCTGCCATCATCCAGGTATAAAATTCAAGGAACCATTTACGCCAGGCCTTTTCATTATGCATGCCTGCAGGATCTTTAACCGAATATATTAATGCCGTTGATTTTTCGCCCAGGATATCCTGTATCTCTTCCATATCTTTTACATAAGCATCGCCTTCTTTTTCGCCCATGTAAAAGAAAAATTTGGCATTTACTTTTGCTGCAAGCGAATCGGTTAAAGATTTTATGGCAGGCGCCGTCCAGAATGCAGGTGAAAATATACCGGCCTGTCCAAAAACGCCAGGTTTTTTTAACATGGCATAATAAGAGATCAGTCCTCCCATTGAACTTCCGGCTATCATTGTGTTCTCCTTCCCGGGTAACGTGTGGTAATGCTTATCAATAAAGGGTTTCAGCGTATTCACTAAAAAATCGAGATACAGGTCACCCTCTCCTTTTCCGGCTTTATCAAAATCGTAAGGATTATATTCGTTAAGCCGCCCGGGGCCATTATCTATACCAACAACTATACAGGCCTGGGTGCCCGAACTGATCAAACTATCGAGGCATTCATCAACACCCCATTCGCCATAGGCAGACGTGGCAGCATCAAAGAGGTTTTGCCCATCGTGCATGTATAAAACCGGTAATTTCTTTTTATTTTTTGCATAGCCTTCGGGCAGGTACACCCAAATACGCCTGTACCGGTTGAGTTGCGGAATAAAAAAAGCCGTATCCATAACCTGCACTTGTTTGCTGGCAGTATGTTTTTTAGCAGCGGGAGGATAATCATCTTTCCAGGCTTCAACATATATGGTGATGATTGTATCTTTTGTTATTTCAAATTCGTGGTTCTCTATATCCTTTCCCAATTTCTGGCTTTCTACTTTATTCCAGTTACCCCTGGTACATTTATATTCATAATGCCCGGCAGCCAATTTAGTAAATAATGTAAAGGTTTTATCGTTAGCCGGTATGCTGTAAGCCGTGTTATTTGGATTCCAGTCATTAAAATTACCGGCAATGAAGATGCTGTCTTTAGCATGTGCTGAGGGATGTTTGCCCAATTTAAATTTAACTACATATTGTGCCTCACAAAATTTAAAAGAGAAAAATAAAAAAAAAAGACACAAGAAAATTTTCATGGTTTATTTATTGAGGTAAGCTTTTACTTTTTGATGAACGCTGTTACTCAGTGGCACAAGAGGTAATCTTAATACATTATCAATAAGCCCGAGTTCATATAAAAATGCTTTTACCCCTGCAGGATTGTTTTCCATAAAAAGCAGGTCATTCCCTTCCAGGCATTTATTTTGCAAAGGCCTGGCCGATGCAAAATCTCCTTTTAAACTAAGGCGTACCATACTTGAAAAATCGTAAGGGAAACAATTTGCTGCAACACTGATAACCCCATCCATGCCACAGGCTATTAATGGCAACGCTAAATGATCATCGCCACTAACTACTAAAAAATCATCCGGCCTGTCGCGGAGAATGTGCATGCATTGTATCATATTGCCACTGGCTTCTTTAATACCGGCAATATTTTCTATTGCTGCAAGGCGCAAAGTTGTTTCGGCTGTAATGTTGCTTCCTGTTCTGCCAGGCACATTGTATAAAATTACCGGCACGGGACTTGCATCTGCCACGTTTTTATAATGCTGAAAAATGCCTTCCTGCGAAGGTTTGTTATAATAAGGGCTGGTACTTAAAACAGCAACCGCTTTTTCTAAAGGATAACTTTGCAGGTTCTCCATTACTTCTTTGGTATTATTACCGCCAATACCAACTACCACCGGCACCCTGTCATGTACTTTTTCAAAAGTATAATTAATGATGTCGAATTTTTCTTCGGTATCTAAGGTGGGGGTTTCGCCAGTTGTGCCTAATGTAACAATATATTCTACTCCATTTTCAATGATAAAGTCAATAACTTTTCCTAAAGCGTCAAAATCTACTTCCATACCTGGTTCAAAAGGGGTAATTATAGCCACCCCTGTACCCTGTAACTGCGTTCGTAAACTCATGGTAAAAAATTTTTGTGAAGGTATTAAGAAGATGTGGAATTAAATAAAAGAAAAAGCCTTCAATATTTTTTAATTGAAGGCTTTTTGCTGCAGGTTTACATTGTAAATTTACTCCGCCCCGTTGTTTATTTCCTGCGATTCTGCAGTCATTTCCCTATAAAGCGTTTGATATTTTACAGCTTCGGCTTCATTGCCTAACGCCCTGTAAGCTTTTGTAATTACATCATAACTTATCAGTTGGTATTTATTAAGCCTTATTGCATTTTTGGCAAACTGTATTGCCTGGTTATAGTTCCCTAAAGTGAAATAATAAATCGCCAGGTTTTGAGATGACTTTGCAAATAAAGAGTCAGCATCATAGCAGCGTTTAAAATAAAAGTATGCCGAGTCATATTTTTTGTCTTCAAAAAATCCTGTTCCCAGGTTATTGAGTGCACTTCTATGATCAGGATAATACTGAAGCGTACGCCTGTAACTTTCATAAGCATTTGCCTTATCCCCCATGCCGGCATAAGCTAATCCTATATTAAACAATGCATCTTTATTACCAGGCAGTATTGCAATACTGGCTTTTGAATATTTTAGTGCATCAGAATAATAACCCGTTTTTACCTGCCGGTTTGTTTCTTTGTCGCCCCGTTTCAGGTATTCGCTTCCTAAAGTAAGATTGGTTCTGCTGCTATTAGGGGCATGCTCAACACCTGCCTGAAAAATAGAAAGGTTTGACTCCCAATCGCTGCTTCTTGAAATGGTGAGCCCAATAAAAACTACAATAACCACTCCCAGTATCCAATTGAATTTTTTCTTGCCTGCACCTGTATAAGAAAATGTATTGAGTTTTAAAATGCCGGAAAGGCCGTACACAACGGCTATAATTAAACCCAGCGAAGGAAGAAAAAGAAAACGTTCTGAAACTGTGGATCCATTTAAAAAAAATAAATTGGCTGTGGGTGCAAGTGTGATAAGAAAAAAGAGAATACCAAAGGAAATAACGGGCAGCTTTTTTATTTTGATTATTGCAAAAACAAGCATGCCTGTGTATAACAAAAGCGAAAGCCAGGCTGTAAATGAAGTCCAGTTTACTATTGGTACCTGGTTATAAGAGTAATCCCATGAGAGTGGCCATGGAACAAAAAATAAACGCAGGTAGTGAAAAAGTATTTCCATTTTAGTGGCAGTAAGTTCTGCGAAACCTTTTGCCCCGTACAACACATTTTCCATTATTGTATTTTGATAATTCTGTACCTCCCCTTTTAATACCAAATGCCTTGCAAACAGGAATAACATACCGGCTGCAAAATAAGGCAGTGAATATACCAGTGACCGCTTTATTGATTGTGATAACAATAACCAAAATGCAAGCGGAAATATCAGTATCATGGCAAAAACCCCTTCCTTAGATAAGAGTGCAAGACTAAAACAGGCTACACTGAGTATACAGTATTTTACAGAATATGTATCAGCCTTCACCAACGTAACAGCATAAGAAAGTGCCAGTAAAGCAAATAAAACCGAAAGCAATTCATCCTGGCTTTTTACACTCGCGACTACCTCTGTATGTACGGGGTGTACAGCAAAAAGCAAAACTATTATTCCGCACATTACAGGATGTGCAGCAGGCAATAATTTCAGTAACAGGTTAAAGAGTACCAGCACCAGCAAGGCATACAGCAATATATTTACCAAATGTGCTTTTGCCGGATCTTTATTGAAAAGTTGTTTTTGAATGGCAAATGAGCTGAGTGTAACGGGCCGGTAAGGTTGTAAACCCTTCATGCCGTTATATTTTTCCAGGCTTCCATACATGAATGTTTCGGGGATACCCGGCACCCCTTTTTGAACCGAACTGTGTTTCAGGTAAAAAATATTATCATCAATAGTAAATTCATAATTTACGGAATTGCCATACATCAGTAAAACCACAGCAACTAAAATGATCTTTATCCAGATTTTTTTGAAAGTTTTTGGCTGCTGTATGGATTTTGGTTGTATTGCTTTGGATTCATCGCCCCCAATAACTTTTGCCGGCCTTTTACTTTTTTTTCCCATTAAGCATATTATTTGATGGATGGAGCATGTTGAATCTTAAAAATTGATTCCCGGTTACTTTTCTCAACTAAATTATATAAAAAATAAACAACAGCACATTAATGTTGCAGCAAAAAAACATTACCCTTCCCGGATATTTGCTTTTTTAAAAACTTTAAAAAGGAAATAAAAGGCAGGCATAACAAGTATCAATCCAACAAACAAAGCGATCATCAGTTGATACAGTGACGCACCGGGTGCATGTGCATTATATAAACTAAGGTTATTGCCGTTCTTTTCATACAACACTACAGGAAAATGAAGGGCAAACCAGCCCAATAAAAATAAAGCAACCTGCAGCCCAATGGCGCCTCTTAAAAAAATAACATTTGCATGATTGAATAAATAAAAGATAACAGGGCTGCATAAAACAGCAAAAGTAAAAGCGGAGACACTGATCAACGAATTAAATAACCCGGCAAACAAAGCAAGGTTTTGTATTTGGGCCGTTATAAAAACTAAAATGCCTAAAGTAAAAGTGAGTATTAAAAATATTTTTGCCAGCCTGCTGTATTTTTTTCGTTCTGCTGAACTGGTTGATTCACCCACCAGGAAAACAGCGGCTATGTATGCAAAAAGAACCGCCGTAAACAGTCCCATTGTAAAACAAAAAACATTAAACCAGGGCATGATAAAACGTTCATAAAAGCTGCCATCACTGTTTAAGTTAATTTTGCCCAGCGCCATAGCGCCAATAACAACACCCAAAAAAACGGGCGTTATAAAACTTGATATTTTAAATAATGCCGTGAAGTATTTATGTGCAGGGTCTTTTGTAAAATCATAAAAGCGAAAAATAAAAGCTGAGCCACGCAGCACAATGCCAATTAAAACAATCAACAGCGGAATATGCAGGTAAAGCGTGATGGTAAAATAAACCATGGGAAAACCGGTGAACATAATTACGATTGCCAATATTAACCAGATATGATTGGCTTCCCAAACCGGTGCAATGGCTTTCGACACGGTTGTTTCGCCCCTGCTGCCAATAAAGGTTTCCAAAATACCTGCGCCAAAATCGGCGCCGCCAAGTACAGTATATAAAAGAAAGGAAACACCGAGTATAATTATTATGATGTTCAGCATGATCTATTTATTTTCATTGCTTGCTGATGGGTAATGTTGTTCAACGGTTGCTATCTGGCGCCGCAACAGCCAAATTATAAATACCGTAAGCAGCAGGTAAATTGTTGTTACCATATAAAATGAATATTGCAGTCCCGGCATTGATGTAACCGCATCTTTTGTTTTCAAAACACCATAAATGATCCAGGGCTGCCTGCCAACTTCTGTTACAATCCATCCTGCTTCCACAGCAATAAATCCTAAAGGCGTGAGCGCAGCAATAAAAATTAACCAGTATTTTTTTTCCAAAACCTTTTTCCATTTAATGCTGAACAGAAAATATAAAAATCCTGCAAAGGCAAGCAAACAACCAGTGCCAATCATTATTTGAAAAGAATAATGCATAATGGCTGTTGGTGGCCTTTCTTCCTGCGGAAATTTATCAAGCCCTGTTACTTCGGCATTAAAATCGTTATGGGCAAAGTAACTAAGCAACCCCGGAATGCGGATAGCATGATCAACCTGTTGAGTTTTATCATTGGGAATGCCGCCAATAATAAGGTCGGCATGTTTGGTTGTTTTATACAAAGATTCCATGGCGGCCAATTTTGCCGGTTGGGTTTTGGCAATTTGTTTTGCAGAAATGTCGCCACTGAAAGGCTGAAAAAAAGCTGCCACTGCCCCAAAAGCCAGGGCAATTTTAAAAGCTGTTTTATGAAAAAGGTTTTTCCGGTTTTTAAGCAATAAAAAAGCATGAATACCGGCCACTGCAAAAGAGGTGGCAATAAATGCAGCCAGTATCATGTGCAATGATTGCTGAAACCATGCCTTGTTGAACATGGCTGCAACAGGATCTATATTTATGGGTTTACCGTTTTGCCAGGTAAATCCTGCAGGGCTGTTCATCCACGCATTTGCTGCTACTACAAAAATGCCCGACATAATACCGGATATGCCTACTACAATGCCCGATATCCAATGCGCCCATTTATTCAATTTGTTCCATCCATATAAAAAAACGCCCAGTGCAATGGCTTCAATAAAAAAAGCCGTTCCTTCCCACGAAAAAGGCATTCCGATTATCGGGCCCGCATGTTTCATAAATTCAGGAAAAAGCAATCCCAGTTCAAACGATAGAACTGTACCCGAAACTGCACCCACGGCAAAAAATATGGCAGCGCCTTTTGACCAGGCTTTGGCAATATCTATGTACACCTGTTTGCCGGTTCGCAACCACTTCCATTCACTAAAAGCCATTAACACAGGCAATGCCATGCCAATACATGCAAATACAATGTGAAAGCCTAATGAAAGCGCCATTTGCGAACGGGCGGCTAAAAGATCATCCATCTTTAAAGTTTCAAACAAAGTTTTGAAAAAAGCAAATAAAAGAAAAAGCCTGCAAACAAGGTTTAGCAGGCTTTTGAAGGCTATAGATTTTCTGCAGCCGAATCGAATTTAAAGAATTAATCTACATAATTCCAAAGTATAACCTGGAATCTGAATAAAGTTTATCTTTTGAATATTAAATGAACCACCCTACTTTATTTTTAGCAATATCAAAGAAAAATATTGCTTTTTCAATGGCTAAATTAAAATCACTTTAGTTCTTTAAAAGAATTAATGATCAAATGTATATCATTGCCTACGTCACTTATAGAAGCTTCTTCTGTCCAACAGATAATTTGGTAATAGTGTGTTTTACTTTCCACTATTTCAATTATGTATCGCAAAGGGGTTCCTAGAAATTTACCATCAATCCCTCCTTGCAACGCGTTGCATGTTCCTATAACTTTTGCTGATGGCTTTTCAATAACAGCTTCATCAAGTTTTTGGGCAACCTGCCTGGCAACATGATCGTAGTAATCTGCAGGTGTAAATGCCGTCATTAAACTATCCATCTTCAACTTTTCTTCATCAACAACAATCACCAGCAATTTTTTAGTCAGGTTCCGGTATTGCAGTGAAGCGGTAGTACTTAACCCGGATGTTTTTTCAAGATAATAAGGAAGACTCAATGCGTAGAGTTCCTTTACCTTAACTATTTTATAGCTGGTTTTACTAAACCCTTCACCCGACGATAAAGATGTGTTAAAGAGCATTAAAACAAGCCATTTTATTTACCTGGTTCATCAATCATTTCGCTGGTTTACACCGGTATGTTCAAATCTTTTTTTATAAGAGCCAAATCTGCCGGGGAAAATCCTTTACTTTCTACAAGGGTTCTCCAATAACGATTTCCGCTTATTTCTCTTTTATCTTCTGCTGTTGCCGAAATAATTACTGCTGCGGCATTACCATTGTACAGGTCTTTAATTTTTGTTTGCTGTGCAGCGCCATAAGTTGCTCCAAATCCAGCAATAGCCGCCCTGATATCTTCCAACTTTTGCGAAACTAAAAGATTGATCCCATCGGGAATAATGAAGGCATTAACCTGGTCACGAAAACCATTGGTATTATCATCATAAGCAGTTTTTACATATTTGTAGGTAGTGGAATAGTATAAATGTTTAAAGATGGCACGGGCTTTTTCCGACTTGGGTCCTAAACTATCCATGGTTGGATCAAACCTGGTGCTAAATTTATCGCGTCTGCCGTCCATCCAATAGGCCCTGAATTCTGTTTTGTACTTCTCAATATCCGAGTTACTACCTGGCCTGATATCCACCATATGAAGCGCTTCATGCACGATAGTTTGCACTATAGAAGTAAAATTTGTTCTTTGAATCAGGGGATTTAATGAGGTAGTAAGATGAATATGAAGTGTTGTTTTAAATCTCGCCTCGGGCCATTGTATCGCATTAACATTGGCAGATTCTTCAATTGTATTAGGAGGATTGGACACAGGTGCAACATCCAGTGGCTTATCTCCTAATGCAAATACTGCATGTGTGGCTGAAGTTGCTTTCCACCGATTGTGGCCCCCTGCTACCTGTGCAGCCATAAAAGCTGCAGAATCAGGGCGAATAATCATGGGGTCGAGGCTGATGGTGCCTGCCAGGATGGTTTGTGCAATTCTTGCGGATTGAGGGGTGCCGTGATGAATCATCTCATCCAGAATTGTACCGGCACCGGAAGCCGGAATGGGTGGTACCGGTGTTACTGAATTAAGTGCCTTTTTATCGGCAGCCAGTTGAGCACTTAAAGCGGTAAGTTGTGCCGGCATAGTGGTGCCGGCTGCATCTGCAACAGACTGATCAATGTTAAAAGCCTCTGTTCGTGTATGAAAAACAGGGCCGGTTCCTGTGCCTTCCCTGAAATTGACACTTACGACCATTGCATCGGCTGCAGGAGGAGCCTTGGGCCCAACTGCGATCACTTGTCCCAAATATGAATTTGAAGATCTGGGAGGGAACTGCTTAGGCCCAACCTTGCCAATAGTAGATCCGTTTTGTGTAACAGTACCTTCACTAAAAACTGCCAATCCGTTTGGAAGTGAGAAACTGGCCCCAAGTTTTGGAATAAAATCAAAGGTAGGGTTGATATCAAGCGGGCCCTGTCCTCCGGTATAATTAACTTTAGCTCCGGGCTTAAACCATTTTCCCTGGCCCCCTACAAAAAACTGAAACAGGTTGGCCGTCATATTTGAAACAAAAGCTCCGTAACGATTATCTGTAATTGTAATGGAAACAGGTGGAATGGCAGCCCCCCCGGTTCTTACAATCGGCGTTCCATCGGGGTAATTTAGTGTAAGGGTAGCATTATATACAGTGCTGCCTTTACCGGTGCCTGTTGTAACCCTGGGTTTATGAATATTTCCTGTGGCAGAAGTGGCTGGCCAGGATAACATAGTATCTCCCGATCCGCCCCGGTGTTTAGCAGGGTTGTCTATTACTACCCTGGTTTTTAAAGCAAGACCTGCTTCATCGCGGGTGCTTTTTCCAAATAACTCCATATCAGTTACTTCATCCTCACTTGTAATGGCCAGGCTACTGGCATTTAATGTCATGTTGTCTACAAAAATCTGTTGATCGGCTGAAAGTGCTGGTGGAGGAACTGATACGGCAACAGGGCCGCTACCCGACACAGCCGCAGTTCCGGCAATATTGGTACCAACGCCAACGATGAGATTAGTGTTTGCGGGTGCGGCTGCAGTCAGGTAAGCGTTGTCAAGATATTGAGCAAGATCTTGCCTGAGGGCAGGCTTAACCACTGTCCGGTCTATAATGGACTGCCATTCATGGGAGTTCTTGATCTCCTGCCTGTCTGTTTCATTAAGTGCTTCTGCAAAGAGCTTTATTTTGCTTTTAAAGGAAACGTAATCAGCGTTTGCCAGGTTAGCAGAACTGATCAAGGATTGGCTGAAAAATTTTTCCCTTAAACTTTGCAGCCTTGGAGAAGCAACCAGGTTTCGTGAATCCGGGCCAACATATTGATCTGCCAGTTCACGCATCCCTTCTGTGCCGGTATTGAGTCCTTTTACATTTTTGTCGTAATCAGTTTTAACGTTGGCATCCGTTGAATAAAGATGATCAAATATTGCCCTCGACCGTTCTGTTCTGGGACCTTTGCTGTTTAATGTATTGTCAAATGCGTCCGACATTCCGGAAAAAGTTGAAGTGCCCCAAAGCGCATTGAATTTCCCCATATAATTCATGAAAGGCCCCATTCCTTTACCTCCACCTTTTGTGCCTATGGAGGTGGTGATTGCAGTATGTGCTGTTGATACAGCCAATTGTAAAATATCATCCTTTAAAAGAGGGGCTATTGCCGAAACTGTATATGTGCCAAGACTAATTCCTTCGAAAAAATTGCGAATGGTTTCTGGCCAGGGATGCGGCCTGTCGGAGTCATCACCATAATTTAAAATAAGCACCGCTTGCCATGCTTCTTTAACTGAAATGCTGCCTCCTGCCTGATGTCCCTGGATGGTTGCGTAAATTACCGGGTCTTCCGAATGAGCAGCTTTTTCTATTCGTAACGCATCCATGTAAGCAGGCTTATCCAAAGCTGTAATGGCAGCATTCAATGCTACATTTACATCTGCAACTGCTTTTCTTTGGATGATGTTAGATTGCATCCTTTCACGTTGCTGCACAACATGCGCTAATTCATGCGCCAGCAATCTTTTACCATCGGGTGTTTGGGGCCGGTATTGTCCCTCACCAAAAACAATATTATTTTGATGAGTATAGGCAAGTGCATTAATACTCCGTGCAGATTGATGCGCCATCGCATTGTTATGTATCTGTACTGTACTAAAATTAAACCCAAACCGGCTTTCCATAAACGAACGGGTTTCAGTATCTAATGGTTGCCCCGGTGATTGCAGTACCTGATGCACTTTGGGTGTAATCAACGGTATTGCTTTTGCCGAACTTTTATTCCTGGACCTTTCATCATCATCATCATTATCATCATCTCCGCCGGTGGCATATTTTCTCTGGATCATTTTCTGTGCTGCGGGCTCAGGTTGTTCTTCCTCTTCATTTTTTTCTTTTTCCTTTACTTCGCCACCGTTAGCAGGTTTATGTAGTAATGTATTGCCTGCAGCGTGGTTTGAATCCTGTGATGCAGTTTCAGGCATTTGCATAATTTTATCGGCTACAGCATCTGCTTCCTGCTCGTATTCATCTCCCGGTGCATTTACGGCTAATTTTGGTTGTATTGTAAGTGATGATGAAGCGTGAACTGTTATCCTGTTAAAGTCATGCAGTAACCGGGACTGCACTTTCAGTTTACCATTAATTTTTTTATTGGTCGCGGGATCACTTGCCCAATTATTTCCATCCTGTGATCTATAATTATCCCACAAAGCAGTTATATTTCTTTCTGCCTTTTCTCTGTTTTGATCAGAATCGGTAATTACCTGGGCAGATGTTTTTGCTGGCTCGGCCTTTAACTGTACAGGAGCGGGCATGGTAAATTATTCAATTGAAAAATGAAATAATATGCAGATTGATCATGTTGTTCTATTTATAGTTGCCGGCCTTAAACCAATCATACAAAAGCTTTGAATGCGCTTCCAGGTCTTTTGGTTTTGTTACAAAGAAAGAATAGGCTTCGGCGTAAAATTCTTCCGGCTTATGCGGCCAGTTTTCTTCGGCATAGGGTGTTAATGCAGGAGATATGGCATTAGTTATTACAAAATCATAAAACTTTTTAACCGCCAAATTCATGCTTTTGTTAAAGGCCACCACTATGGCTGCTTTATAACAACTGTCCTGTGCCTGTTCCAGTGCGTTGGTTGCGCCGGTTACCGCATTCCCCGCATTTGCTTTATTCAGCGCATCTCTTTTACTGTCCCTCTCCCTGATGGCGCTGTCAACTACAGATTTTGCTGCCGAGGCTGTTGGTTCGTCCACATCAACCGTCACGTTCTCATCATAAAATGTTTTAATGGCGGTTTCGGCTGCCGTTAATGATGCCCTGTAATCCGCACTGTCGGGGTCGGTCATATTGATCGTTGCAGAGGCCCCGGTATAAGCGGTTTCCATAGCCGTTAGTTTTGTGGAAGCATCAGTTTTCAGATCATCTATATTGGCAATTTTTGTTTTTGTTGCAGTTTCTTTGGTGGTTAAAACTGTTTTTTGTGTTTCCGATGCAGCTTTTTTTGTATTAAAGACCGATTCCTTTTTTGTTCTGTCGGCTTTTAATTTATCCATTGTTCGTTTCTTGGCAGCCTTATCCTTGGTGGCTGCGGCAATGGCATCCTTATCGCCACTGCTTTTAGCTTCTGTTAAAGCCTCCGAGGCAGCTTCAAATTCAGTAATTGCATTATTACTGTCATCATTTGCTGTATTAAATTCGTCAACAGCAACATTCGCTTCATCTACCAGTTTATTCCATTTTGCACCCGCTTTCACTTCTTCGCTCATGGCCACCCGGTAAGGTTTTGCTGCAATGGCATGCCCAATTTCGTGGGTTATTAACCGGATAGATTCTTCAGCAGTTGTGCTGCCGAATGCCTTATCGGCCAATTCAATTTTTTGTTCATCGTTCGCCGTACTGTCGTACCCCTGCGTGTTGCTGTACATGCCGGCAGTTTTGCCACCCAGGCTGCTCACCCTTATTATTTTTGCCCCGGCAATGGCAGTCTTATCCCCCTTGGGTAATCCTGCGATCGCTTTATTAACCAGTTCAAGTTCAGCCGATGAAAAAGTTGCATCCCCATCTTCCACGGCAATTACACCATAGGACTTAATTTTTGTAATAAGACCGGCTTTCTTTTTAGCTTCTGCGGCTGCAGCTTTTTTTTCGTCATCAGCCTCATCCCTTTGAATACGTTGGCTACCGCCGGTTTGCTGAAGCACATGGGTTAATTCATGCGCCAGCAAATGCTTTCCTTTTGCAGAGGCCGGTTGATACTCTCCTTTATTAAAGTAAACATCATGGCCTGTTGTAAATGCCCTTGCACTTATTTCATTGTTCATTTCTGCAGCTTCATTATCTGCATGAATTTTAACCTGGCTAAAATCGGCTCCAAAATTTTTCGACATCAATGACTGCGTATTGCTGTCAATACTGCTCCCCCGTCCCTTTGAGTCCATTATTGTATTATTTAACTCCGGGCTGATAGTGGTGCCGGTTGCATTTGCTTTAGTTTGCAACAACGGAGTTATTCCTCCACTAATATTTCCACTGTCATCATTTTTTTTCTCTGCAGGTTTACCATGTAAATTCATAATTTTTTCGGCAACTGCATCTGCTTCCACTTCAAATTCATCGCCGGGTTTATTAACCGTTAATTTGGCCTGGATAACCGGTTGTGGTTTTGCATAAATGGACATGTTATTAAAATGATGACCGGGCTGTATTGAATTGTTGTTAATGCCGGTGGTTACAGAATTTATGGCTTTTCTGCTTAATGGTTGTTCATTAACCTGCTGTTGATGAGTGTTTGCATTTTTAAAATCTATATCCAGGCTCGTTGATCTTGTTTCAGAAAAAGTAGCTGGTAAATTATTTTTCAAAGCAGTCTTTCCTTGCATAGCTGTTGCCGTTTATTTGGAGTTATGTAGAAATTTATGGAGTACAAAAAATGCCCAGATTTATTATGGAATTCTGTTACTGTTTAGCAAAGAACTTATTTTAATTACTCCGTTCTTTTACTTTTAGAAATGAATGTGTAAATAATATTTTTTTAAAATCTTGCTCCCAGCCTGAAGGTAACTGCCACTTTACTTACAGGATCCCAGGTAAGGCCAAAGTCTGCACCAAATCTTATTTTCTTTTTACCGTAATCGGTGATTTGTTTTACCTTGTCAACGCTGTCGCTGATATTTCCAATATCGTCTTTATGATCTTTATAAAACTGGTAGGGGTCATCAAAAGCGCCGGGGACACCGGTTATTAAATTTCCAAGGGAATTTCCGCCAGCCTGGAAAGTTTGGCTCATGGCATCCTGGGTGGGCAGTAATTTATCACCGTAATGCAGTCCTAAGCCAAATTTATTTTGGCCGGGTGTTGCTGATAGTGTTCCGCTGAAAGCGCCTTTTGACAGGCCTAAATTAAATTTATTATCTCCCGGCGTCCAGCCAACCGAACCGGAAAGGCCGTCTTTCTTTAAACCCAATGAAAGTGCATCTCCATATTTGTAAGAGAGGCTTGCCCGCAAACCCCTGGTATTGTAATCAAGCTGCACTTTACCGGTATCGCCTTCAAAAACCAAATGATGAAATTTGAATTTCAGATCAGGAGGTAACAATTGAAAATCTATGTCAGGCTTCTCAACATAGGTTGGATCTTTTTTGTCTTCTCTTTGTACCTGCCCCGCTCCGGCATTTTGTTGCAGGGTATGGGTAAGCTCGTGTGCCAGCAAATGTTTACCGCTCTCTGTTTCGGGTTCATATTTACCGGCATTAAAATAAATATCCCGTCCAATGGTAAAAGCATTCGCATTCAACTCCCTGTTTAAACCAGCGGCTTCAGTACCTGTGTGAATTTTTACCTGGCTGAAATCGGCACCAAAACTACCCGACATAAAAGAATTTGTCTGGCTGTCCATATTTTTTCCACTGCCTGATGCAGATTTTATTTTGTCAGTGACCGATGAATCTACTTCAGCAGATGATCCAGATGTGGCCTGCATTAACGGTGTAACAGTTGCCGAACCCCGGCGAGCCTGTGGCGATTGAATTATGTTAGCTGCTATAGTATTTGCTTCTCTTTCATATTTATCACCGGGTACATTTACCGATAATTTTGGCTGCAGTACCGTTGAGGAAAAGAGTGGCATATTACCGTAACTATGAGAACCTGTGCTGTTTGCTCCATGAATATTCTTAGGCATTTCCTGTAATGCGTTACTGCGATTATATGACTGGCTTTGAGGATCAGTATTCACTTTCAAAATACTGGTGGCCGGTTGTTTTTTTTCTGTTTGCGTTGTCATTATTTCAACATGTTTACAAATTAAATATGATGATCAAAGCCTGAATGATTGATATAACTGCTTATGTTTTGACTTTATATAATTGCTTACAATCTGCCTTTTTAAATTTGATTCAGTTGATTTACTGTGGCCATGTTTACGGTAGTAAAAATGATCGCCCTGTACTTTTTTTATTCTTGCGCCTGCTGCGGCCATGCGTATCCAGAATTCATAGTCCTGCCAGTGCTGCATGTTCTCATCAATACCACCAACCTGCGCCCAATAACTTCTGCGGAACGCAGCAGAAGTATGCACACAATTTTTTTTAAGCAACATGGGCAGTGAAACTTTCTCCGGCACATCCCATCTTGCAATTTCATACCCAAAAAGAATGGCATCAGGATTCACCACATCAAAACCCTTCCTTAATATTTTTTCAGCCTTAAACAAATATTGCGGCCCCATTTTATCATCTGCATCAAGCAATACCACAAAAATACTGTCAACTGATGCAATGCCTTTATTTCTTGCAAAACTAACACCCATGTTTTGCTTAAGTTTAATGTAATTTATAAAAGGATAGGCAGCCGCCAGTTCACCTGCTACCTGTTCTGTACTATCAGTCGAATTATCATCAACAATGGTTATCACATAATCAGCAGTATTATACAAAACCGACTTTACGGCATCGCTCAAAAACTTACCATAATTTTTACAGGGTATCACTACATTCCAGGTTACAGGATATGCATTATTTTTTAACCGCCTGTTGAAAGCCAGTGCCCTGTTAACCGCAAGTGCTTTGTGCAGGTTGTG
>JANNYY010000270.1:0-1692 GCA_031410355.1 Chitinophagaceae bacterium
AAAGATGGGTTTTATGAAAGCGATGTGGCCAGTGATATTTTAAAGATAGTAGTGGTTAACCGGTATAAAAATGCACCTGTTGCCAAAGGCTTTATTAAAAATTTTGGATTAAAAAAAGGTGCCATTGCATCATCTGTTGCCCACGACAGCCATAATATTGTTGCAGTGGGTGTTGATGATGCAAGTTTAATGAAAGCAGTGAACCTGGTAATAAAAGAAAGAGGTGGCGTAAGTTCTGTAACCAATGAAAAAGAAATGGTGCTTGGTTTACCGGTTGCCGGTTTAATGGGCAACGATGATGGATACAAAGTTGCCGCAGCTTATACCGCTATTGATAAAATGGTTAAAGAAGAATTGGGATCAACATTAACTGCGCCTTTTATGACCTTATCTTTTATGGCATTGCTGGTAATACCTCATTTAAAATTGAGTGATTTGGGTTTGTTTGATGGGGATGGGTTTAAGTTTGTGTAAATTAAATAATGCCTAAATCGATATTTTCAACATAGATATTGTAAATAATGTAATGCAGAAATACAATGCTCTCCCCAATGAGACCTTAAACTAAATTTAATATCCCATAATGCCTGTTGAACTGACGAGTCATTATTAATATTAATGAACTCCAAAGCTTCTTTAATATCTATGTAAATATCCTGCAAATCATCAGTCAAAAAACCATGGCCCAGTTCTTCTGCATCAATATCAGAAGGATTAAATGCAGTTCTGTAAAATTGAGCTGCCCCTAAAATTTTCGAGACCATTCCTCCAAATTCTTTTGCTCTATTAATAATTTTATACCGTTGCTGTTGATCTTCGTAATCAGAGTCTTTAATAAGTTCAACCTCATCTAATTTTAAAGCTCTTGAATACAAATCTGCAAGCAAAGTCTGTACACGGATTGAAAAGAACCTGTTTTCCTCCAGACCAAGATTTTCTAAATAGTTACAATAATTTTCAGCCGACAATTTGAAATCAATAAATTTTTGGTCAGACAAATAATTACTTAAGTTTTGATGAAGCATTTTATTTTTTAAGAAATTGTTCTTTGTTATTTACTCAACCTTCGCCCCCACCACTTTCATCGCCACACTATCTGTTCCTTTTGGTGCAAAATATTTTGTTTTAAAATTGGTACTACTGCCGGGTGCAATGGTTTCATAAATAACTTCGTGGTCTTTTTCCAGCAGGGCACCGGTTTGGCTGTAAAATGAAAGCTCGATATCTACATCTTTAAAACGGGCAACTGTAGCTTTATTGCTTATAGTACCTTTAATTACCCGCTGGCCAAGCAGGTTTTTTCTATCCTGGCCCTCCACAGATAAAAAGCGTTTGGGATCTTTCTTTTCGGTTTCTCCAAGGTTTTCTTTGGTTTGCTCATACTTATCTTTTGTTTTTCCTTCAGCAGCTTTATCATTGCTGCTGCAGGCAGTAAATATCAAACTCAGCGCTATAAAAGCCGGCATTATATTTTTCATTTATTTTATTTTGAATACAATAAAAATACATTTTTGTGAAATAGAATGTTAAAACATTTTGGTTTGTTGCCATAGAAGAACGGAAACACAGAAAAAGTACAATTATGGTTACTCAGAAAAAAATACAGCTATGGCTTTTTTTATTTTATTTTTGCCAGGTTACATTCGGCTGGTTCACATTTTCGCTTTGGTAAATGCTAAATAAATTTATAAA
>JANNYY010000271.1:0-17805 GCA_031410355.1 Chitinophagaceae bacterium
GTGGGTACCGGCTGGGTAAGTGTAAAAAACAGTAATCATTTTGGTATTGCCGGTCATCATGCCATGATGGCTTTGGAACATGATATGATTGGCATTGCCATGACCAATGCTTCGGCTTTGGTAGCGCCATCTTTTTCTAAAGAAAGAATGCTAGGCACCAATCCCATTGCCGTTGCCATACCCGCAGGTAAAGAGCCGGCTTTTGTTGCTGACTTTGCCACAACAACTGCAGCCAATGGCAAACTCGAAATCCTGCAAAGAAAAAATTTAGAAGCGCCAACCGGTTGGATACAGGATAAAGATGGAAATGTATCAACCAATGCAGGAGAATTAAAAAACGGGGGAACACTTTTACCACTTGGCGGCGATAAAGAACACGGCAGCCATAAAGGTTATGCATTAGGGGCAATTGTTGATATTTTTTCGGCCATATTAAGTGGTGCAAATTACGGTCCCTGGGTTCCGCCATTTCCTGCATATATACCTATGCCCGAAAATATGCCCGGCGAAGGTATTGGCCATTTTTTTGGCGTAATGCGTATTGACGCGTTTAGAAAAGCGGATGAATTTAAAGAACACATGGATAAATGGATAAACCGTTTCCGGTCTTCTAAAACAATTACAGGCCACGAAAAAGTAATTATACCCGGCGACCCGGAACGGGAAATGGAAACCGAAAGAATGAAAAATGGAATTCCTTTGCTGCCTGCTGTGGTGGAGGATTTGAAAGCTTTAAGTATTAAGTTTAAAGTTGCCTTTTAGGATTATGCCGATATACCCCTATACGGTCGCATTCAGTCTCCCATCGGCATACTACCATCTAAGATTTATAATTGAGTAAGTCCATTTATAAATCTTGATGGTAGTATATTTGCAGCTTAAAATATTTTAAGGAAGATGAAAGTAATGAAGTTTGGCGGCACCAGCGTGGGCAAGCCGCACCGTATGCAGGAAGTGGCAAAACTGATAACCAAAGATGAAGAAAGTAAAATTGTTGTGCTTTCGGCACTAAGTGGTACAACCAATGCATTGGTTGAAATTAGTGAGTCGTTAGCACGCGGCGACAGGCAGACAGCAAAGCAGGAGATTAATGCTTTGCATGAACACTACCAGGATTTTGTTACAGCATTACTGGCTGAAGAATTAACCCGCAAAAAGGCAAACGAAGTGCTGAACGAACACTTCGAATTTTTAACCATCATTTTAAAAATATCTTTCAGCCAGGCATTAAATAAAGACATCCTGGCCCAGGGCGAACTGTTAAGTACCAAATTATTCAGCATCTACCTTGAAGAAAAAAAAATAGATCATGTGCTTTTACCTGCGCTTGATTTTATGACCATTGACAGTTATGATGAACCCCAGGTTGGTGCCATTAAGGTAAAACTGGCACAACTGTTAAATAAGCATAAGGATACCACTATTTTTATTACCCAGGGTTACATCAGCCGAAATGCAAAAGGCGAAGTAGATAATTTAAAAAGAGGAGGAAGTGACTATTCGGCTTCGCTCATAGCAGCGGCAATCAATGCCAGTGTTTGCGAAATTTGGACCGACATAGATGGTATGCACAACAACGATCCCCGGGTTGTTGAAAAAACAAAAGCTATCGAGCAGTTGAGTTTTGAAGAAGCTGCTGAGTTGGCTTATTTTGGTGCAAAGATCCTCCACCCGGCAAGCATCTGGCCTGCACAGTTTTTTAATGTGCCCGTTCGTTTACTTAATACTTTACAACCGGATGCAAAAGGAACATTAATTACTGAAAAAGCCGGCAGCGTTGGTGTTAAAGCTGTAGCAGCAAAAGATGGAATTACTGCCATACAGGTAAAAAGCAGCCGCATGTTATTGGCTTATGGTTTTTTGCGTAAGGTTTTTGAAGTGTTTGAAAAACACCGCACCGCAATTGATATGATCACCACCTCTGAAGTTGCCGTTTCTGTTACCATTGATGATGATGTACACCTGCCCGAAATTTTAAAAGAACTTGAAGCATTTGGTACCGTGGAAATTGATACCAATCATACTATTGTTTCTATAGTTGGTAATGAAATTGCCGAGACAAAGGATGTAATGAAAAAAATATTTGATGCCCTTGAACCAATACCGGTGCGTATGATAAGTTATGGTGGCAGCAAGCATAATGTATCCTTATTAATTGCACGTAATTATAAAGAAGAAACACTGCAGTTGCTGAATAAGGGGTTGTTTGGACTGTAGCAAGCGGCAAGCTTGAAGTAACATGTGGGGGTAGTTTTAAATTCAAAGAAGATTTTCTAAGAAGTTCCAAGCTTCAAGCAACAAGGGGCAAGTTTTAATTTCAAAAAAGCTTTTCTTTAGGAAAAGAGAAAACCTACATTCCCAAAAAAACATTGTAAGCCAGCATACTTCCCCCTTGTAGCTAAAATCCTTGCAGCTTATATCGCTATCCCCAATTTCTTATAAACAAAACTCATCAGCCACGCCGGGCCAATCAATAAAAACTGTATGTCTTTAAAAAAAGAGGGCTTTTTGCCTTCTATTTTATGGCCGTAAAACTGTACTACCCACGATATAACAAAAATAATTATGCCCAGCAGCCAAAGCCTGATATAGCCTCCCTGTTCAATAATATAGCATAACCATAAACACAATACCGCAAATAAGAATAAGCCTATCCAGAGTGTTTTTGAAAGCGAGAAATAATAAACTGTTGCGAACGCCAGTAAGATCATGGCCACATTTACTTGTATGCCTGCAATAACCATGGGGAGTTTGATGCCGTATAATAAACAAATAATAGAAAAAAAGATGGCCGGCACACATATCCAGTGAATGGTTTTATTGGTATGGTCCTGGTGGCTTTCGCCGTATTCAGTAAGCCATTGTTGTATTGTTTTCATGCTGTGTTAATTTGATTAGCTAAAGTTAATAAAAACTGTTAACAATTCATTTGCAACAAAATGCAAGGGTTTTGCGTCTTATGTTTGGTTTTTCATAGGATATTGGATTAAACGGCCTGGATTTTTATCCGGGCTTCTTTTTTCTCATACATCACACGAATTATACGAATTACACTAATTACACGAATTGTTCTTGATAAACAAAATCCGTGAAAATCTGTGCAATCAATCCGTGGCAAAAAAAAACTCTCCGCCGCGGCGGAGAGTTTCCAAAAAATCTTAGTAAATATTAATTTAGATGATCAGCATCGCATCTCCATAACTAAAAAAACGGTATTTATCTTTAATAGCTTTTTTATACGCATCCATCATCAGATCGTAACCGGCAAAAGCACAGGCCATAATAAGCAGGCTGGTTTTTGGTAAATGAAAATTGGTTACCAATGAATCGGCAATATTAAAATTGTAAGGCGGATGAATAAAATGATTGGTCCAGCCCTCAGAAGGTTTCAATAATTTTTGAGCGGTAAAGGAAGATTCCATCGCCCTCATGGTAGTAGTACCAATGGAGCAGATGCGGTTTCCATTTTGTTTTGCTTTGTTAACAATGGCGCAGGCAGTTTCTTCAATGCGGTAATATTCTGCATCCATTTTATGTTTGCTCAGGTCTTCAACCTCAATAGGGCGAAAGGTTCCAAGGCCTGTATGCAAAGTTGCTTCTGCAAAACGGATACCTTTAATCTCAAGCCTTTTAATCAATTCCTGGCTAAAATGCAAACCTGCAGTAGGAGCCGCAACAGCGCCCTCATGCTTTGCATATACGGTTTGGTAACGCTCTTTATCTTCTTCATCGGGCTTGCGCTTAATGTATTTGGGCAATGGGGTTTCTCCTAAAATTTCAAGCACCTGGCGAAATTCCTCATCGGTGCCATCCCATAAAAAACGGATGGTGCGGCCACGGCTGGTAGTGTTGTCAATAACTTCGGCAACCAGTTCATCACTCTCCCCAAAATATAATTTATTACCCACACGTATTTTACGGGCAGGATCAACAATTACATCCCAGAGTTTATTGGCTTTGTTTAATTCCCTTAAAAGAAATACTTCAATTTTGGCACCGGTTTTTTCTTTGCGGCCATACATACGTGCTGGAAAAACCTTGGTATTATTTACAACAAACACGTCTTTATCATCAAAATAATCAAGTATTTCTTTAAAGTGTTTGTTTTCAATTTGCCCTGTCTTACGGTCAATAACCATCATACGGCTGTCTTCACGGCGTTTGGTTGGGTTTTGGGCAATTAAGTTAAGGGGAAGGTCGAATCTGAATTGGGATAATTTCATGTAACGGTTTTAATTTTTGTTGTTGTTACATGCACGTACTGTAGTTTTACAGAGATTGTAGCCCTTTGATGCAGGACATTTATCATGTTACGGCATGATTTTAAGGGGGCAAAGGTAATAAATAGCAAGCGAAATGCTGGGTAAATATTTTTATTTTCGGGTTATTACTGATAATTATAAGAAAACAGCATATAAACCGTTAAATACATGAACATAATTTTGTGATTTCTTTACTTCTATGCATCTTTATACAGTATGCTCCCATTAATAATATAGCCCAAATGTTTAAACCCCTTGTTACTGCACTTTTTCTTCTTCTTTTGCTTTGCTCAACGTCCACTTTTGCTCAAAAAAAATCTTCATCAAAATATCCCAGCCTTTTATGGGAGATAACCGGCAATGGTTTATCAAAACCATCCTATTTGTTTGGCACCATGCACGTAAGCAGCAAAATGGTTTTTCATTTAAACGATTCATTTTACCTGGCACTTAAAAGTGTTGATGCAGTGGCGCTGGAACTTAATCCCGATACCTGGCAGGGGCAGATGGTTAATATGAACCGCATCAAACAAAACTATACCGAATTTGTACGCACGCCCCGCGGTGATTATCTTAACGAAAACTCCTTTCGTATTTTAAAATATGATGATGAGCTTAAAGCCGCCATGAGCAGCGAACCTACCATTGTAAACAGTTTGCTGTACCGGTCATATAAAGAGAAAGAAGATTTTGAAGAAGATACTTTTCTGGATCTGTACATTTATCAAACCGGAAAAAAATTGGGTAAAAGAGCAACAGGCGTAGAAGATTATTTTGAAACCGAAAAAATTGTGATGGAAGCCTATGCAGATATGGCCAAAGAAAAAAAACGAAGATCAGTTGATACAGACGGAGAATCGAGGTATGATATTTTAGAGAAAACACAGGATGCCTACCGCCGCGGCGACCTGGATCTGATGGATTCTTTAGACCGTATGATGGACAGGTCGGATGCCTTTATGGAAAAATTTCTATTTAAGAGAAATGAGATACAGGCAAACTCCATTGATACTATTGTTAAGAAGAGTTCCTTATTTGTTGGCGTTGGCGCAGCGCATTTACCGGGCCAGAGGGGCATCATTGAATTACTTCGAAAAATGGGCTATAATCTGCGGCCCATACAAATGACCGACAGGGATGCAGCACAAAAAGAAGCTGTTGATAAAATGAAAGTGCCCCTGAATTTTACAACACAAACTGCCGACGACGGATTTTTTAGCGTGGACATGCCGGGGCCATTATTCAAACTCACAGATGAATCACAGCAATTAGACAGGAGGCAATATTCTGACATGAGCAATGGGTCATATTATATTGTTACCCGTGTAAAAACACATGCTGCATTTTCAGGGCAAAATGAAAAAGATGTGTTAAGTAAAGTGGATAGTATTTTATATGAAAATATTCCCGGTAAAATTTTATCTAAAAAACCAATCAGTAGAAACGGCTATGCAGGTTTCGATATCAGCAACCGCACCAGGCGTGGGGATTTGCAACGCTACAATATTTTTATTACGCCTTTTGAAGTATTGTTTTTTAAAATGAGCGGTAAAGAAAATTATGTGGATGGGGCAGAGGCTGAGCAGTTTTTTTTCTCCATTCATTTAAAGGAAGCCGGCAATACGGCCCTTAATTTTCAACCTGCGCAGGGCGGGTTTTCTGTAAAATTTCCGCAGCAGCCCGTGGAGTATTTAAATACTTCAACCTCCGACAGGATCGATCGCTGGGAATATGAAACGTTTGATCGATCAACGGGGGATGCATATCTTATATTTAAAAAATCGGTGTATAATTTTCGCTTTTTGGAAGAGGATAATTTTGATCTGAGTTTGATTGAAGAGTCTTTTCGCAACCCGGATAATTTTGATAAACAACTGAGCCGGGTGCCCAATAATTTTAAAGGTTATCCCAGCCTTGATGTAAAAGAAAAATTAAAGGACGGATCAACCATGTATGCCAAATACATTATTAAAGGCCCGCACTATTATGTAATTGCTGTAAAAAGTAAAAACAAAAAAACAGATTTCAACGCTTATTTTAACTCCTTTGAATTTACACCGTTTAAGTACAATGCCAATAAAATGTACGTTGATACATTTATGCATTTTACAGTAAACACACCTGTAGTCCCTGATATTAACGAAGAAATAAGGAAGCTTACAGAAAGTGCTGCCAGTGATAATGCCAATGGAAATAATGCTTCGGGCTATATCAGCTACTGGCCCAAAACTAAAAATGGCCTTTTTAAAAGCGATGCTACCGGCGAGCTGGTTGGCGTAAACATACAGGAATACCCCAAATATTATTATGCACTTGATTCTGCAAAATTTTTGATAGATGACATTAATGAATTTTACGAAAAATCGGAACTCCGTTTATATAAGACGGATACATTAAAATTAAAAAACGGTATAAAAGCCTACAGGTTTCATTTGCGAGATACAGGCTCTTCACGTACCATTACCCGGGTGGTGATGCTGAAGAATAATTTTAGCTTTGGCCTGGTTACCATGGGCGATACTTTATCGGCGGAAAGCAGTTTTATCAGTTCTTTTTTCAACAGTTTTTACCCGGAAGATAAAAAACTGGGCAGGGATATTTATGAAAACAGGTTAGATGATTTTTTTGCCGATCTGTTCAGTAAAGACAGTGCCATACAAAAAAAAGCACAGCAGTCTATCTCCAATATTAATTATGGCGAAAAAGGCGTACCCAAAATTGCTGCTGCCATTGAAAGGTTAAATCTTACCGACGCAGCATATTTTGACAGCAAAACAAAACTGATTGCCGAACTGGGTTATATAAAAGATACCAGCAAACCTGTTGTTGTTAATTTACTTAAAAAGATATTTGAGCAAACAGCCGATACCAGTCTTTTTCAAAACCAGGTATTTAAAGCATTGGCAAGGCATAAGACCAAAGCAGCCTACCAGTTGTTTAAAGAACTCATCCTGCAGGACCCACCTGTTTTTTCTGATAATTATGAATACAATGGCCTGTTCCTTCAACTGGGAGATTCGTTATTGCTGGCGAAAGATCTGTTCCCGGAATTATTACAATTATCAACCCTCAGCGATTATAAAGACAATGTATTATCGCTGCTGGTAACATTAGTTGACAGTAACCTTATTAAAGCTGCTGACTATGAAGATTATTTTACTAAAATTTATTTTGATGCGAAGGTTGAATTAAAAAGACAGCAGATAAAAGAGGAAAAAATAATGGAAAAAGAATTGCTGAAAGGCGAAGATGAAAATAAATCGTTGTTTGTAAATTATGGCAGGTATAACAAAAGTAACCTGGATGATTACAGTGTTTTACTGCTGCCTTTTTACAATAAAAATAAAAGTGTTCCCCTTTTCTTTGAAAGGTTGCTGCAATCCCGGGACCGGGATGTAAGGCTTTCAGCTGCTGTTTTATTGTTGCGCAATAAAATGCCTGTTGCCGACAGTATCCTGCTAAACCTGGCTGCCGAAGACCAATACAGGAGCAAGCTGTACGAAAAATTAGAAAAGGCAAAACGGCTTGATAGATTTCCTGCAAAGTATAAAAATCAACTGGATATTGCCCGAAGTTTCCTGGTGGCAGATAAAAATTTCAATAAGATTGATTCAATCGTATTTATAAAAAAACAATCAACGTCATATCTTGATAAAAAAGGAGTAGTATATTATTTTAAGTACAGGGTAAAAAAAGAAGACGACTGGAAAATTGGTATTAGCGGTTTGCAGCCTGAGGATGAGAAAAGTATTTTTACTGATGATAAATTAACATCCATGACCGATAAAAAGATAAAAGCTGATGAACCGCTGGATGATCAGTTACAAACCCAGTTGAAAAAAAGATTGTTCAGTTTTTATAAAAGCGGTAAGGATTTTTATGGAAATAGTAATAATGCAGTTGGGTACAGGGCCATTACGAGTTATGAAGATTGATTGATACTTCTTCCCGGGATAGCATTAACTAATTTTTGTGTGTACTCATTTTTTGGATGATAATATACCTGTTCAGCATCACCTTCTTCTACAATTTTTCCTTTGTGCATTACCAATATACGGTTGCAGATATAATGCACAACAGACAGATCGTGCGAAATAAAAATAGCAGTAAAGCCAAATTCTTTTTTAAGGTCGCTCAACAAATTAAGTACCTGGGCCTGCACACTTACATCCAGCGCTGAAACACTTTCATCAAAAATTAAAAAAGATGGGTTGAGCACCAAAGCCCTTGCTATACAAATGCGCTGGCGCTGACCTCCGCTAAACTGGTGAGGATAGCGGTTGATTTGATCAGTATCCAGGCTTACTTTTTCCAGCAACTCCATTACTTTTTTCCTGCGTTGTTTGTTATTGGTTAATACGGAATGTATTTTCAATGGTTCCAGTATGGCATCACCAATAGTGATCCGTGGGTTCAGTGAGCCGTAAGGGTCCTGGAAAACAATCTGCAGGTCTTTGCGCATATTGCGTAACAGTGCAGGTTTTATTTCTGTAAGGTTTTTTCCCTGCAATAAAATTTTACCCGCTGTTGGTTTAATTAACTGTAAAATGGTTCTGCCCAACGTTGTTTTACCGCAACCGCTTTCACCAACCAGGCCAACAATATCATCCTGCTGTACAGTAAAACTTACATCGTCAACCGCTTTAAAATATTGGGTGGCTTTTCCAAATAAATTTTTCTTTACGGGGAAAAGAACGTGCAGATTTTTAACTTCTAAAACGGTTGACCGTTGACCGTTGATCGTTGATCGTTGTTCATCGCTTGTTGCTAGTTGCTCGCTGCTCGTAGCTCGTAGCTCATTCCTCGTAGCTTGCCCTTCACCCATAAAATCACTCACTACCGGTAATCTTTTTCCTTTTGATTTTCCTGCAGGCCTGCATGCCAGCAATGCCTTTGTGTAGGGGTGTTGGGGTGTAAGTATAATATCTTTTGCATTACCCTGTTCCACAATTTCACCCTTATACATCACTAAAATTTTATCAGCAATATCGGCAATAACACCCAGGTCGTGGGTAATAAAAATTACACCCATATTATTTTCCAATTGTAACGACCTGATGAGTTCGAGTATGGTTTTTTGTACGGTTACGTCAAGTGCCGTTGTAGGTTCATCGGCTATTAACAGTGCAGGATTACAACTCATAGCCATAGCAATCATTACCCGTTGCTTTTGTCCGCCGCTGATCTCATGCGGGTAACGGTTTATTAAATTTGATGGGTCCGGTAATTGTACTTTTTCAAAAAGCTCAATGGTTTTTTGCCTTGCTGTTTTTGCAGATACCTGCTGATGCAATTGAATAGCCTCCATTACCTGGTAACCGCAGGTAAAAACCGGGTTCAGCGATGTCATAGGCTCCTGGAAGATCATGGCAATTTCATTTCCACGTATGCCTGTTATTTTTTTAGCCGATAATTTTAAAAGATCAACCGGAGCGTTAGGGTTAAAAAGCATTTCACCACTAACCACAGCCTGTTTTGGTAATAATTGTAAAATTGATAATGCCGTAATGGATTTACCCGAGCCACTTTCACCAACAATAGCAACCAGTTCGCCGGGGGCTACAGTAAATGAACTGCTTTTAACTGCCCTACTTAATTTACCATCATTATTAAATTGAATGGAAAGATTTTTTATTGAAAGTAATGGAGTCATTCATCTTTATTAAAACTTCAGGTGCCTTACGGTTAATCCATCATTTATAAGTTGCTTTAATGAATCAATGCCCACTTTTAAATGACGTTCAACAAATTCCGAGGTAACTTTTTTATCACTCTCTTCTGTTTTTACGCCTTCAGGTACCATCGGGCTGTCACTTACCAGCAACAAAGCACCGGTAGGAATTTTATTATAAAATCCAACCGTAAATATGGTTGCCGTTTCCATATCAATCGCATAAGCCCTTATTTTTTGAAGGTACTCTTTAAATACTTCATCATGTTCCCAAACGCGGCGGTTGGTGGTATAGCAAACGCCCGTCCAGTAATCGAATGAAGCATCTCTGATGGTTGTAGAAATGGCTTTCTGCAAAGCAAATGCAGGCAGGGCCGGCACTTCCGGCGGAAAATAATCATTAGATGTTCCCTCGCCTCTTATTGCAGCAATGGGTAAAATAAGGTCGCCCAGTTTATTTCGTTTTTTTAAACCGCCGCATTTGCCCAAAAATAATACCGCTTTAGGCTCAATTGCACTTAACAGGTCCATAACTGTTGCAGCGCCCGGGCTGCCCATTCCAAAATTAATAATGCTGATATTATCCGCAGTAGCACATTGCATGGGCCGGTCTATACCTACAATTTCTACATTGTTCCATTTAGCAAACATGCCTAAATAATTACTGAAATTGGTAAGTAAAATATATTTACCAAAATTCTCCAGTTTTTCACCGGTATATCTCGGTAACCAGTTCTTAACTATATCTTCTTTCGATTTCATATCTTTCCGTTAAATTCTTTTCAACATTAAAGATACAAAATTCTTTCCCGCAGTTATGATTAATGCAGATGATTAAAATTGAATATCCGCCATATCAGCCTAAAATAAAAAAGGAAACAGACCCACAGGGTTCTTCGAATAAAGAATTCATCTTTGATGAATTTCGTAAACGCTGGGTAATCCTTACTCCCGAAGAGTGGGTGCGGCAGAATTTTCTGCAATATCTAACCCAAACAAAAAAATACCCGGCATCTTTAATTGCTATAGAAAAAGAAATAAAACTGGGAGACCTTAAAAAGCGTTTTGATATTGTGGTTTATGATCGTACCAGTAAACCCTGGATGATCATCGAATGTAAAGAGATGAATGTGCAACTTGATAAAACAGTGCTGAACCAGGTGCTGCGTTATAATATATCCCTTAATGTACCTTACCTGGTCATTACAAATGGGAGCTATTGTATGGCATTGTTACTAAAAGATAATGCAATGACAGAAATTGATTCATTGCCTGATCATTAATCACGTTCTCCAATTTTTTCAATTTCTTCAGCTAAGGTTGAACCTGTTTTATTCGGGAACGGCCATTGGTTTTGCAGCTTTGCATAAATAAAATAAACAACAATGCCGGTACCAAAAACAATTAAAAAAGATTTGATGACTGCAAAGCCTGTTGAATAAAAAACAAACAGCCACATGGCAATTGCCAGGATTACCGGCAGCGGATATAAAGGCATTTTATAAGGCAGGTGGGCTTTACCATTTCGGTTGCGAAGTAATACAACACCAACAGCCTGGCCAATAAACTGAACCATAATACGCATGGCCAAAATGCCGCTGATCACATCACTCATTCTGAATAACAGGCTAAATATAAAACCAAAAGCCGCTATCACAAGCAGGGAAACATAAGGGAAGTTTCGGGTAGGATGCAGCTTGCCAAATACTTTAAAAAAAGCGCCATCAATCGCGGCAGCATAAGGCACTCTTGAGTAACCAAGCATCACTGCAAATAAAGAAGCCAGCGCAACCCACAAGATCATGACAGTAATTATATTGGCAGCATTATGGCCATACAGCCGTTCAATAAATGTACTTACAACAAATGTATTTATCCCAGCCTCCTGCCAGTGCTTTACTTCCTGCCAACTGATAACACTGCTAACACTCATATTCATGGCAATGTATAAAATGGCAATGCCAATAACAGAAATAAACATACTGCGTGGAATATTTTTACCTGGGTTTTTTATTTCGGCACCCAAATGACAAACATTATAATAACCCAGGTAACTGTAAATTGATTTAATACAGGCTTGGCCAAATGCAAACGAAGCAAGTTGCCCCCAACTGAAATCAGCATTAATATCTTTTAAGGGTTGTAAAAAATTACCATGAGCAATACCGCCAATAATTATCCAGCCAATGGTAAGTATAACCCCGGTCCAAAGGAGTACGGCAATTTTTCCGATGCTGTCAATTTTTCGGTACAATAAAATAGTTACCACCACAATAACAGCTGCAGAGACTAATTTTTGTTGCACTGGATCTAATTCTACCAGGTATCCCAGGTATTGCGAAAATCCAATGGCAGCGGATGCTGCAACCAGCGGAGCCTGTATAATGGTTTGCCACACATACAGGAAGCTCATCATTCGCCCCATACCATTTTTGCCATAAGCCTCTTTTAAAAAATTGTAACTGCCTCCTGCTAACGGGTATGCAGCACCCAACTCACTCCAGATCATGGCATCAACCAGGGAAAGAATTGCCCCTGCTATCCAGGCATATAAAAACATGCTGCCCATTAAGCCCATAACAATGGGCAGGGTTACAAATGGGCCAATGCCCACCATATCAATCATATTTACAACAGTAGATTGAAACAGGCCTAGGCTTCGCTGTAGTTTTGGTGCGCTCATTCAAAAAATTGAAAATGGAAATTACAATTTAGAATGATAAAATAATTAATTAATGCATAAGAAAATCTGCGTTTAAAATGAGAGGTTTAAAATAAGAAGGATAAAGCAATGGTTAAAATCAGAATTAGTACAACTAAAAGCCGGAAAACTTTTTGCTTATAATTTTGTTTAGTAGCTTAGATAAATACAACCTGATGATGAAAAAGAAAATAGTAGTTGCAGTAACCGGTGCCAGTGGTTCTGTCTATGCAGATATTTTATTGAAAAAGCTTGAACAACTTAAGAGTCAATGGGATGAGCTGAGCCTTGTAATGACTGAAAATGCCCGGGAAGTTTGGAAAATTGAGCTTAGTAACAATAGTTATGTCAATTATAAACTACCCCTTTTTTCACAGCAGGATTTTAATGCACCCTTTGCGTCAGGCTCTGGCCAATACGATACCATGATCATCATTCCCTGCAGTATGGGCACGTTAGGAAGAATTGCTTCCGGTATTTCAAACGATTTAATAAGCCGGGCTGCTGATGTTATTTTAAAAGAACGACGAAAATTAATTTGTGTAATAAGAGATACGCCCTACAATCTTATTCATATCCGTAATATGGAAACCATTACACTGGCAGGAGGGATTATTTGCCCTGCTACACCATCGTTTTACAGTAAGCCAACAACTATAGAAGAAGTAGCTGGTACTGTTGTTGACCGGGTTATTGACCTGGCCGGGTTCGAGATTAAAACATACAGGTGGGGCAAGGAAAGCTGAAAAAGGCGATCAACGTTTTTAAAATTCGTAACTTACATAAAAACCTTTTTATGAGAAAGCAGATCATTATTATTATCCTGATTTCATCAGCAACGATCTCTTCCTGCAGGAAAGAAAATAATACACCCCAACATATTATTTCTGATTTTCCGAATGAGGTTGGAGATCACTGGCATTATTTGTATACCACTACTCAACCGAATAATATTGATGTGGATATTGTTGGAACACGTATAATGCCCGGAGGAAAAACAGCAAAAGTTTGGGCGTACAAATATAATTTCAGCAACTATCCAATGGTAACTGATACAAGTTTCGTTGTCGTTGACAGCCAGCTGGTAAAGATATATAAATTCTACTATGGATCTTACTATGAGAGAGTGCGTTATAAGCTACCGGTTACTGTTGGAGATATGTGGACCATCCCCCAGAATTATAAGGATAGTACCTGGGTTTTAAATAATAACCCGGTAACTGTTCCCGCAGGTACATTTGAAAATACCTATGAGCTTAAACAAGAACGGGGTTACATAGTTAATTCCTGGACAAATAATAAAATATGGTTTTTGCCGGGGGTTGGGCTGATAAAATTCGATCAGTGGGAATATTCATTGGGACCAGTTCTTGGAAATGGGCTGTGGGAATTGATCAATTATACTGTGCATTAAAAAAGCAGCATTTAAATGCTGCTCTAATATTTTTAAAAGCCAATCAATTTTAAGCCTATCTCAAATCCACCAACTCCATCCCGGGATAATTCTTCTTGTCAAATGCAAATATAGCATCCGAAATATTTGTAGTCGTATTCATACCACTTACTGTATAGGTATAGCGGTTGCCGGCTTTTTCAAAAACTTTGGTGGAGGTGATGGTTTTTGCTGCTTTATTGATAAAGACAATTACCTTATGAAACATTTTTGTTTTATCAATAGGTGTTAATTCTATTTCCTGTACGCCTTTTGCATCACTGTTTAACTTATACAAAAAATCTTTATCGTAAAAATTAGTAAACATTTTTTGTGGAGTGATGGTATTATTAGAGGCGTCAAGTTTGGTAACAGTTATTTCTTTTGCTGCTGCATCCACTGTCCAAACATTGCTGCCATCACAAAAAATATCCTGCCCTGCAACTTTAACGCGGTATTTAGTTCCTTTCATAAAAACAGTTCCCGATTTATTGCCCATGATCTTGTTTGCAGCATTTTCAATCTTTAAACTAAAGTTAGACTGAACTGATTTATAGGTTTTGAATTTTGAACTCACCGCATCTAAGATTTTTTTTGCCTGCGGATCGCTGTTACCCATGCCTTTGGGAGCCTGGGCATTTACAGTAAAAAAGATTGTCATGATTAACACCAGCACACTTAAAATTTTCTTCATATAGTTTAATTATTTTTAAAAGACTCTTTCTCTGATTAAATGGTTGCAAAGATATGATTATAGACCATTTTTGCCAAGGAGTGTTTAATAGCTATTTGTAATAAACTGTTAATGTAGAATTATTTGTAAAATATAGTAAACCCGGCAGGCGTTAATCCACCAAAGAATGCCTATTTTGCAACTCTTCAACCCAACTCCGCTATTGATTCTTTTTTAAGCGTCATTTAATTATTTCATATCATGGAAAAAAATATTGCCCTTTCCCAGCGGGAAACCTATACGCCTGCGCAATTCACCCAATTTTTATGGTGGTTATCAACAGCCGAAAAAGAAATTTTAGTTGATTCGGTTGTAGACAGGAACCGTTACCGCATAATCGGTATGTCGGTTTTAGCAACCTGGGCTTTTGCAACTTTTACCTGGACCTATTTTTTCAGCACTTTTGTAGATTCTATCTTCTTAGCTGTTGCTTTAGGCCTGTTTATGGGGTTTATTATTTTAACAATTGACAGGGCTTTGATAAAAGGAATAACCAAATTCAATAAGCAAAAATTTGCCCCACTTTTATTCAGGGGTTTGCTGGCAATTACCATCGGTACTTTTATGGCGCAGCCTGCCGTGTTGTATATGTTTGATAAAGAAATAAAGCTGCAAACATCTCTTGACAATGAAAAAAAGAAAATACGTAAACAGCAGGAACTGTTAACCCTGTATAAAACACCAAAAGAAGCACTGACAAAACAAAACGCTGTTTTAAAATCGGAACTTAATGTAAAAAGCGATGCAGTAAATAAAGCAAGAGAAAATTTTTTAGCCGAAACGGATGGCAGTGGCGGATCGGGCAAAGTGGGTATAAAAGATATTGCCATTGCCAAACGAAATGAATATCAAAAATTAGATGGGGAGTATCAATCTTTATTAAAAGAAATGCAGCCGAAATTAGACAGTACCGATGCTGCATTAAAAGACATTGACAATAAAATAAAAGCTGAAGAAGCTAATTTTATTTTATACCTCAACAATGGATTTTTAACCAGGGTAGAAGCGTTGAGTAATTTATTAAAAAACAATCCTGCACTCCAGTTCAGGTATTATTTGATTGTTTTTATTTTAATGCTGATAGAACTGATGCCGGTAATTGCAAAAACCATTTTACCATCGGGCAGTTATGATGAAAAAGTAATGCTGCGTGAAGAAATGGAGATTGAAATTGCCCACAGTAATATCCGCAAAGAGCAACAATTAAAAGAACTCTATAATCAAATGGCATTTGATAACGATTCCGAAGCCATCACCGCCTTCTTTGCATTAACCAAAGACGACCGTAAGGAAAAAATGCAAAGCTTCAGCAAAAAATGGAAGGAAGAAAACCACCAGACCTTTGACGGGCTTTGGGAGAAGATGAAGAAAGAGATACTGACGAAGCAGGAGAATTAGTATATTTATAAATATTATCAGGGCAAAATGATAACTCATGAAAAAGATATTACAAACACTTTTCTTAGTGCCGCTAATTTCTTCTTGTTTTACTGTTAATTACAAAAGATTTACTTATTGCCAACAACCCTCAACAACAAAATCATTGGTATTTAACACAAATGGCTTGTACTATAGCTTTGACAGGTCACCTTTCACAAGCTATGATGTAGGGTATGAACATTATGCTGGTGTCTATTTTTTTTATAAAGACGGAAGTGTTTATTCAACAGCAATTGGAACAAGGAATCCTTCAGCAAGTGATTTGAAAAATAAATTGCCAGGCGAGTACCACAAATTTGTTGAGAATAATAGAGATGCTGCGGGAGCTTTCATAATTGTTGGCGATACTTTAAAGGTTCAACTTTTTATGGGGACACAGCAAAGGGGTATTTATGCTACAGATGTAATGGAACAATATTTCATTATTGATAGAAGAACAAATTCATTAACATCACTAAAATCTTACTGTAAATGGTGTGCTCCAAACTATAGTGGCTTTGATAAAAAGACAGGGTTTGAAAAAGATTATGTGCCTGTACAATATAATTTTTTGCCTTTACCTGAAAAGCCAGATAGCACTAAAATGCGATACAAGCATAAGCGTTGGTATAAAAATTAATTATGAAATGCCAGAGTTAACCAACGTTGTTTATTTAAGCTGTGATGGGTTTTAAATTGGCAGATTTTCACCTTATGTTCATTACTTTTGCCAACAATGGCAAAAGCAACTGCAGAAACTCCTTTAATGCAACAACACAATGCCATCAAGGCCAAATACCCTGATGCCATACTGCTTTTTAGGGTGGGAGATTTTTATGAAACTTTTGGACAGGACGCTATAACTACCGCTGCGGTTTTAGGTATTACACTCACCAAACGAAACAATGGAAATCCTGATGCATCGGAACTGGCCGGCTTTCCGCATCATGCATTAGATACTTATTTACACAAATTAGTTAAAGCCGGTTACCGCGTTGCCATTTGCGATCAACTGGAAGATCCAAAACTTGCCAAAGGAATTGTAAAGCGGGGTGTTACAGAACTGGTAACGCCGGGTGTTGCAACCAGTGATAAATTACTGGAGCACAACAGCAATAATTTTTTAGCTGCACTGCATTTCCAGGAAGATAAAATTGGCATTGCATTTTTAGACATCAGCACCGGCGAATTTTTTGTAGCCGAAGGCGATAAAGAATATGCCGATAAATTATTGCAGAGCTTAAAACCTGCCGAAGTTATTTTTCAGCGCAGCCGGCAAAAATATTTTAAGGAAACTTTTGGTACAAAATTTTTTACCTACACGTTAGATGAATGGATCTTTGCGGAGGCATACTCAACTGAAAGTTTATTAAAACATTTTGGTACACACAGTTTAAAAGGTTTTGGTATTGAAGGGCAGCAGATGGGTATTGTTGCTGCGGGTGCTGTTTTACATTATTTAAAAGATACAGAACATCCCAACCTTGGGCACATCACTTCCATACAAAGAATAGACAGGGAAGATCATTTATGGATGGACAGGTTTACCATCCGCAACCTCGAATTATTTGGCGGTACCGATGGCAG